>JALZFJ010000395.1 GCA_030867425.1 Actinomycetota bacterium
TGCGACTACCTGAGCCGCGAGGAGTCCCGATCGCACTACGCCGAAGGAACGGAGTTCCACATCGGCAAGATCGAGATGGTTGCTAACACCGGTACCTACGTGGACGCCCCGTTTCACCGCTTCGCCGACGGCAAGGATCTCTCGGAGTTACCGCTCGGCTCCCTCGCTGACTTGGAGACGATTATCGGCAACTCAGGCCAGGATGGAGAGCGCGCTATAGGCCGCGACCGCTTCGAAGACCTAGAAGACCTCGTGAACAAGGCCGTCCTCGTGAATACCGACTGGGACGCCAACTGGAGAACAGATCGATACTTCGAAGGCCATCCCTTCCTAGCGCGAGAGGCAGCCGAGTACCTGGTGGACGCGGGCGCGGCCTTGGTGGGGACCGACTCACTGAACATAGACGACACCGAAGACGGCAAGCGACCGGTGCATACGACGCTTCTCGGTACGGATATCCCAATCGCCGAGCACCTCCGCGGCTTGGACCGCCTTCCGGATCGGGGCTGCAAGTTCTTCGCCGTACCGGTGAAGGTAAGGGGCTTCGGAAAGTTTCCGGTGAGGGCGTTTGGGGTTGTCGAGCGATGAGCACACTTTGGAGGAGCACCCAGGGAGGACAACATGCGTGACTCGTTCGACATACTACTGCTCCCGGGCGACGGCATCGGGCCGGAGGTTGTTGAGGCCGCCCGGACGGTGGTGGACGTCGCGGCGGGGCACCTCGGGGTAACGCTCTCCTACGAGGAGCGGAAGATTGGCGGGGCAGCCATCCGCGAAGAAGGCGAGCCGGTCTCCGACGAGACGCTGGAGAGGGCCAAGGCGTCGGACGCCATCTTGCTCGGAGCGGTCGGTCACCCGGACTTCGACCGAGGGCCACTCCGTCCTGAGGCCGGGCTTTTGAAGCTGAGGAAAGCGTTGGGCGCGTTCGCGAACCTGCGGCCCGTGAAGACGATGCCAGTGTTGCTCGGGACATCGACCTTGAAGAAGGAGGTCGTCGAGGGGGTCGACGTCCTGATCGTGCGCGAGCTCACGGGCGGCGCATACTTCGGGGAGAAGGTCGAGGAGGAAGACAGGGCGAGCGACCTCTCCGTCTACACCCGTGAGGAAGTCGAGCGGGTGGCGAGGGTAGCGTTCGAGGCGGCGGAGGGGCGCAGGGGGCGTGTGACGAGCGTGGACAAGGCGAACGTGATGGCGACGAGCCGGTTGTGGAGGAGCGTCGTCGAGGACATAAAGGGCGAGTATCCGAACGTTATGCTCGACCACATGCTCGTGGATGCCGCCGCCATGTTCCTGATCCGGGACCCAAAAAGGTTCGACGTGATGCTGACCGAGAACCTCTTCGGCGACATCCTCTCCGACGAGGCCGCCATGCTCCCAGGCTCGATGGGCATGCTGCCAAGCGCGAGCATAGGCGAGCCCGGCACGCCCGGCATCTTCGAGCCCGTCCACGGAAGCGCGCCAGACATAGCGAGGCAGGGGCTCGCCAATCCCTACGCGACGATCCTCTCGGCGGCGATGATGTTCCGCCACTCTTTGGGACGCCCGGACGTCGCGGGGGCCATCGAGCGGGGCGTCTCGGTTGCCCTGGAGGCCGGATTTCTTACGCCGGACCTGGGCGGAAGCAAGAGCACGGGAGAAGTCATGCGGGCCGTAAGCAAGTGGACAGCGGCCGGAGAAGGAGTGGCATGAGCATAAGACTTTTCGATACTACTCTACGGGATGGAACCCAACGCGAGGGTGTGAGCTTGACGACGGGGGACAAGATCCGGATAACCCGCGAGCTTGACTCCCTCGGCTTCCACTACATAGAAGCTGGCTTCCCGGCCTCGAACCCGAAAGACTTGGAGTTCTTCGAGAACTTCGACGCTGGGGAGCTAGCCGCCCGTCTTGTGGCCTTCACCCGCGCCCGGCGCCCCGGTGGTCGCGCCGAGGAAGACCCGGCCGTCACCCTACTCCCTCACCTCTCCGCCCCCGTGGCCTGCATCGTGGCCAAGAGCTGGAAGCTGCACGTCGAGAAGGTCTTGCGCACCACGCCTGAAGAGAACCTTGCGTCCGTGAGGGATACGGTGGTGTACCTAGCAGAGGCCGGCAAAGAAGTTATCTTCGACGCCGAGCACTACTTCGACGGCTTCCGCGAGGACCCCGAGTACTCGCTCGAGTTGCTGCGGGCGGCAGCGGAAGCCGGAGCAATTACCCTCGTCCTCTGCGACACTAATGGCGGCACGCTCCCGGCGGAGCTAAAAGCGGTGGTCGGACGGACGGCGCGGGAGTTTCCCGAGGTCGAGATCGGCATCCACACCCACAACGACACCGGGTGTGGGGTGGCGAACGCTCTCGCGGCGGTTGAGGCGGGGGCGACCCACGTGCAGGGCACTATCAATGGCGTCGGCGAACGCTGCGGCAACTGCGACATCGTCACCACCATCGCTAATCTGCAACTGAAGATGGGCCTAAAGGTGCTTGACGACGAACGCCTCAAGAAGCTCACTGAGGTCTCGAACTACGTCTCGGAGCTCATGAACCTCACCCCCGACACCCACAGACCCTACGTGGGCCGCAGCGCGTTCGCCCACAAAGGCGGGCTGCACGTGGACGGCATCTCCAGAGATCCTGCGACATATGAGCATGTGCCGCCAGGGGCGGTCGGCAACGTCAGGCGCACACCGATCGGAGAACTCTCGGGGAAGAACTCCATACGGCAGAAGGCCGAGGAGCTGGGTTTAAAGCCGGGGGACATAGCTGCGGTGCTCTCGGCGATAAAGCAGCGGGAGTACGAGGGCTACCACTACGAAGCCGCCGACGCCTCGCTCGCACTCCTCATCGGCCGGACTACGGGGGACGCGAAGCCGCTCTTTGAGCTGGAGACGTTCAGGATCATCTCCGAAAAAAGAGCCGACGGCGAGACGACGACCGAGGCGACGATCAAGCTACGGGTGAATGGCCACCGGGTCATCTCGACCGCCGAGGGCAACGGCCCGGTGAACGCCCTCGACAACGCCCTACGACGGGCGATAGAACCCCACTACCCGGAGCTCAAGGAGATACACCTCTCCAACTACAAGGTCCGCATCCTCGACGAGCATCGGGCAACCGCCGCCACGACCCGCGTCCTAATAGACTCCACCGACGGCAAGCGTGTCTGGGGAGCCGTCGGCGTCGGCGAGAACATCATCGAGGCCTCCTGGCAGGCGCTCGTGGACGGCCTCGAGTACGGCATGGACGGGGCTGAGAAGGGGTAGTAGCCAAGTCAGTCGAAGAGGTTGGGCTGAGGCTCTCCGGTAGTGCGAAATGCGGCCGTCGACAGTCGCGGGAACCGCTCCCCTTCTATACCAGCCCTGCGGCAGCTTAGGGAGAAGAGCTGGGTGATGTGCTCGGCGAAGAAGCCTTCGCCCCTTATACGAGAACCGAAGCGGGAATCGTTGAGCTTCCCACCCCGCATCGAGCGGATGCGGTTTAACACCTTATCTTTGCGTTCCGGGTAGTGCCGCACCAGCCAGTCCTCGAAGAGGGGACGGACGGCACGTGGCAGGCGCACGGGAGTGTAGGCAGCGAAGCCCGCGCCGGCTTCCGCAGCGGTGGAGATGAGGTCCGGCAGCTCGTGGTCGTTGAGGCCGGGGATAAGGGGAGCGGTCATCACCCCGACTGGGACACCGGCCTCGGCGAGCTTCTCGATGGCGGCGAGGCGGCGCGTGGGACGAGCGGTGCGCGGCTCCATCACACGGCGCAGGTCGTCATCCAGGGTGGTCAGAGAGACGGCGACCGCGGCGGCGTTATGTTGGGCCAGCTCGGAGAGAAGGTCTATGTCCCTCGTCACGAGGTGATTTTTAGTGACGATAGCGACCGGGTTGCGGAGCTCCGCCAGCACTTCGAGGCAACGGCGGGTGAGCCGGAGCTTCTTTTCGACGGGCTGATAAGGGTCGGTGACGCCGCTCATGGAGAGCACCTGGGGCTTCCACCGAGGAGACGAGAGCTGTTTGCGCAGCAGCTCGGGGGCGTCTTCTTTGACCAAGATCCTGCTCTCGAAGTCCAGACCCGCGGAGAGGCCGAGGTACTCGTGCGTAGGACGAGCGTAGCAATAGCTGCATCCATGAGAGCATCCCCTATACGGGTTGATGCTGGCGTCGAAGCTGATGTCCGGGCTGTCGTTGCGGGCGACGATGGAGCGCGAGAAGTCCCTGAAGTAGACGGTCTCGGGGCGCGGCTCTTCCGCGCCTTGTTCTGCGGGGTCGGGCTCGACCTCTATCTTCTCGAAGCGGTTTTTCGGGTTGCCCGCCGCTCCGCGGCCCACGACACTCCTTCGAAACCCTTCCCGATCCCTCACCCTACGATTCTAATGGCAACCCCCGGTCCTCCCACCCCGCTTTTTGGACGGTTCGATGAACGAGGAGAATATAGCGAGAATTATCGGCGGGAGCCGGTCTATAACTTCGAGTATAGTGTGGACGACGTGCCCAAAATTCTGAGATAGGGACGTTCTAGCAGGAGCGCGGCGTTTCCCGGTATGGCGTCTCTCCTCGCGGTCTTTGCCTTCATGGCCTTTTGCTAGTGGTGCTCCCGTAGCCGACGGAGCTCGCCACGACGCGCACGTCTACCTCATCGGCGCCGACGGCGTTCCGCCCGACTTCCTATGCCGCCGCCTGGGAGAGATCTAGGCCCGGTCGCCAGCGTAAGGGCCCCGATCTGTGACCCCCACAATCGTCTGCCTTTCCCCGTAGCTGACGAGTAGCTTCGTGCCGAACAGCAGGCTGGGATGGTCCGCCGCGCGCATCGGCCTGTAGAACTCCCCACTCGCCGTCGTGGTCCCCTCGAACC
>JALZFJ010000108.1 GCA_030867425.1 Actinomycetota bacterium
ACCCCGGTGAAGCCAAAGAGCAGCGGCACACCGCCCTGGCGGTAGAGCACAGCGCCCAGCATCGGACCGGCGGCCATGCCGAGGTAGCGCGCGAAGTTGTAGACTCCGATCGCGGTGGCGCGCTCCCGAACGAAGGCACCCGCGAGGATCGTCGTCTGCACCGGCAGGGAGAGGCCGAGCAGGAGGCCGAAGAGTCCGCTGTCGACCAGCAGGGCGCTCAGCGAGAGGCCGGCCAGCATGATGAAGAGGATCAGGGAGACCGCGTTCAGCAGGGAGGTGACCAGGAGGATACGCGCCCCGCTCCAGCGTGCCTGGATTCGACCGCCGACGTAGCTGCCGATCACCATGCCGAGGGAGAGGGGGAGGAAGGCGAGGCCGGTCTTGTCGACCGTGAGGTGGTAGCCCTGGCGGAGGATGTCGGGGAGGAAGACGAGGAAGCAGTAATACGCATAGTACTGCACCACGCCTAGCAGGATGACGGCGGAACCCTGCGGTGCCGCGATGATCCCCCCGAAATCCGCAGGTGTCATCCGCTGCACCTCACCGGTGTTTTGCAGGCGCGTCTCGGGAAGAAAGACCGACTGCGCGAGGGCGAGCAGAAGACCGGCTGCCGCGAGCATCAGGAAGATCCCGACGAACCCGGCGTGCACGGCGATGATTCCGCCCACCACCGGGCCCACCAGGGGCCCCAGCGCGACCAGCATCTGGAAGGTGCCCATCGCCCGACCGCGCTCCGTACCCGTCAAGAGGTCGCCGATGACAGTGGTGGCCACCACCGAGCCCGCCGCGATACCGGCCGCCTGCAGGGCGCGGCAGACCAGGAGGAGGGGGGCCGTGGGGGAGAAGGCGCAACCGACAGAAGCGAGGGCGTAGAGGAGCACCGCCGGCACGAGGACGGCGCGGCGGCCGCGGCGGTCGGTGAGCGGACCGTAGACGAGCTGCATCGCTGCCAGGACGACGGCGGGGAGCGAGATTGTCAGGTTTACTATGAAGAGAGTCGTATGGAAACGCTCCTCCAGGTCCGGCAGAATCGGGGTGTAAACCGTCTGCGTGAACGGACCCATGAAGGCCGCGAGGGACACGAGAACCACCAGCCAGGAAGCCGGCATCCTCGCGCCGGAGCGCTCAGGCGGCGCTTGGGGGCGGACGGGTTCCACTGCGCTTAACGCCTTACCCGCTTGGGCTCATGAAGCAGTGCGCTCTGTCGAGATTTGACCGGTGCCGGTCCCGCGCAACTGCGCGGGCTCACCTCCTCGCCCGACTCTATATCCCAATCCTCGCCCGACCCGAAGGTCCGGCGCAACCATGTAGCGCACATTCATCCCCTCACAAAGATGCCCAAAAGCTGTAGAGCTGACACTATACGATAAAGGACACAGCGTACACCAAAAGTACACCAGTGCAGGGAAGTACGGATGGGTTCGTTGAGGTACAGCATTCGATAAATCGGCTCATTTATGCGGTCTTCTGAACTTCGATGAACTTAGGTGAACGGGTGGGATCTCCCTTACAAGGAGGGGGACGCTGATTCGACTCCAGCATCGCCCATTTAGAAAAAGTGGCACTTTGCAGGAAGAATTATGCGGACCTCCTACATGTAATTATGGCCTTTCGTCGTGAGGACCGCTTCACGACGTCGTGATCGCCTCGTGAGCGCTCTGATATCCAGATCAGTGATAGGGGTTTCCGCGAAGCTACCTTGTCGGCAATTCAGTGAATAGAGGCAGCAGGGCAGCCTCCTCACCCTTGACATCTCTGTTATTTCCGGACATGTTTACAGTAACGTATGCGTATCTTCTTCTTGAGGGCGCTGCGAGAAAGGCAAACCCGTCGTGAGGTGGGGGCGCAATACTTAAGGGCCTCTCTCTAAGGAGGTAGCCGGGTTGCCGAACAGAGCAGTGGAGCTTAAAGCTCCCAGGGGAAAGGAGGAAGTGGATACGTATCCTCGCTATAACAGTTTTAGCTAGAGTTCTCTACAAACGGTGTTGAAGCTCAGAGCGCAATGCTACCCGAAAGGATTCGCTACCACATTAAGAGGGAGTAGGTGTAATGAGTGAGCATGATGATGTTCAGATAAATATCGAACCGGTTGGCCCCGGGTCCGGGGTTATCGACGAAGTATCTCAAGCCCTGACCGAACACCCTTCGGTCCAAGAGCACTTAAGCGAAACGAGGAGCCGGCTGCTCTCGGTTGAACTCCTCGACGACCCTGTGGACGCAGGCAGAGCCGATGGTCTGGAGCCTGATCGCTACCTGGCTACGTACTTCGATTACACCAACAACCTAGTAAAACTGGTCACCGGGCGTCTCGATGATATCCAAGGATCGGCGGAAGTCTCGGATTCAATCCAGCAGCCACTGCCAACCAGAGAAGAGTTCGAAGAAGCTGTCGAGATCTTGCGCGCGGATCCGGATCTCGGCCCTGCGATCAGCGAGCGAAGGGTCGAGCCTCAGCCCGCTATGCCACCCTTACTAACCGAGGCGACGCGCCCGGACGGTCGAATAGAGCGAACCCTTTCGGTCTTGCTGCTCTCTCGAAGTGACGAAGCCCGTAACGAGATCGTCGGCGCGAACATGATCGACCGCACGGTGTTGCGATTCCCTGAGGGAGCTCCCTCAGGAGCCTTAGCGAGTCACGTCGCCTGTGGCTTGCCCTGGAGGCCGTTAGACCAACGCCCGACTCCTAGGGGTCTGCCAGGCCAGTACTGGGTCATCATCAACCAAGCGGATGGTAGCCCACTCTGGAGGTTCCTGGTTTTCAGGCCATCATATTCCCTGGGGACAAACGGGTCCGGGGTTACGCTGCGCGACGTCGACTACCGTGGCAAGCGCGTGCTCAGGCGAGCCCATGTTCCGATCCTCAACGTGCAGTACGGTGGCAATGCCTGCGGTCCTTTCCGCGACTGGTTGTATGAGGAGAGCTATATTCAGGCGAATGGGACAGATGTGGCTCCGGGAATTCGTCGGTGCCCCACCCCTGCACAAACGATCCTAGAATCCAACAATGATAGTGGCAACTTCCGGGGCGTTGCCATATACCGCCAAGGGCCAGAGGTCGTCGTAGTTAGCGAGTTAGAGGCAGG
>JALZFJ010000420.1 GCA_030867425.1 Actinomycetota bacterium
CCGGTGAGGCGCACGACGGCCTTCTCCCCGCGGGTTCCCTTCTCCGGCAGCTCGACTATCCCGAGCTCGTCGAGCTCCTCAAGGTACCGGCTCCTAAGGCGCGTGGTATCCCCCACGCCGCTGGCCTCGGCCAGATCCTGCATGGTGGCGCTCCTGCCCCACAAACAGAGCAGGTCCAGTATTAGCTCTACCGTCTTCCCCAGGTGCGGGAGCTTGGATCCTCCGTATCCGTGCGGCGCGTCGTCGGGCGGCGGCGGCCCCGGCCAACGAAGGTGAGGAGCGTAACCCTCCAAAAGTGAACCAGGTCTACGGAAGAGCCTAGGGAGACCCTCCCCTTCCATATAGTGGTTCACTTTTGGAGGGTTAAGGCGGTAGCGGTTTGCCTTGCCGTTCTTGGGGTCGCCGGACTCCTTCTCTATATAGCCCCGCTCTTGTAGGTTGGCGTCGGCCCTTGCCAGGGTGTTGGGGCTACCTATCTCGGAGCGAACCTGCAGCTCGCGCCGGGAGATAACGTACTCGACGTATCCTTGCTCGGTCTCTACGCCGCGCTCGAGAGCGATCTCGTGGTGGGTTCTCAGCAGGCTGCGGGCGGTCCGGTCGGGCTTACGAGCCCAAGAGTCATGCACCGCGCGCCGCTCGCTTGCGGCGACGACCCGGCGGAGAGCCTCGGAGTCCTTCGCCGCGTAGGGGGTGAGGTCGCAGGCCTGGTAGGGGGTGGCGTCCTTCTCCAGCTGCTCTAGGTCGCCGCCGGCGACGACGAAGTCGTCTATGCCCTTCTGCGGGCCTCCCGGGAGCCAGACGATATACACGTGCGCTCCTCGCTCGGTGAGCCTCTCGGCTAAGCGCATGATCGACAGGGCGACCCCCCGTTTCTTGCGAAAGTCGGCGTCGAAGCAGATGTGGACCTTGCGCCCCTCTAGCGGGATAACTTCCCAGTCGGGCAGCAGTTCCGGACGGCCATACTTAGCTGCTCCGGCCCTCTTTCGCTTTTTGCCCCAGTTCCATACTCCGGTAAGGACCACCGTCGGCCGGTTACGGGTCGCCAGACAATCGCCCTTCTTGGCTCCCTCGACGACCCAGAGCGGCTCGCCGGAGAAGAGCGCCCTCTCCCTCATGCGGGGGTTGACGTCTATGACGTTGGTATACCCGCACCGGGTCTCGTATTTGATGACCTTGGGCTTGCCGTTCTTGATCTCCGTGCGGGGATCGTCGGGTTTGAGTTGGTAAGAGATCTCCCCCGTCGGAGACGAGAGCTCTACCACCCAGCCCGGCTTCGCCTGCTTCTCCGAGAATCCCAACGCCCGGGCTTCCTCGGCCGTGACCGTCCGGTAGCGGCCCTCTTCTAAGAGACCCGGATCCACGCCGGAGCCGGCGACCACCTCTGCGTGGTGTTCCTCGGATAAGGCCCCTCGATCGCGGCTTAAGGGCTCGCTGTCTGTGCTGCGTGCTTCTCCAAGATTTCCGGGATGGGCCCCACTACCCCGGGCCATCACTTCGCTCCTCGCGGTTTTTAGGTGGTAACCGGGGTACAATGATCACACCTCCTCTGAGTTGGGGAGTGGAGGCCCGCGGCGTGGTGGCAGCAGGGCCTCCTTTTCTTGCTCTGGATTCGAGGCCGGAAGGGGGGCAGGAACGACAACGCCGGCAGGCTTGGCCTCCTGCCGACCTTTCTTTGAGGGGCGGCCTTCTTCTTCTCGGCGCGGCGTGGCCCGGCCGCCGCGCCCTGGCGAGTTAGCCAAAAACGGTGTAGCCATAGGCGGTGAAAAGCTCTTTGTTTCCGTACGCAAAGAACTAGACACTGCAGCGCTGGTGGGATAGTATGCTGGAGCAATTACGCCGCCTTTCTGGTGGAACGGTAGGAGCAGCGAACCAGAACAAAGGTTTGTCGATTCCCTAGTGTTACGGCTCGCGCTCCGCCGTGCCGTTATTTTGGTTTTCTACTGCGACGCGCTCATTGTCGCATATCCTTCTAGCGCTTGGAATCGTCGCCGCAAACTACTCCGCTTACGCGCTTTAGTTAGGTACCCCTAAGGTAGTACCTTAGGTATCTGCCGCTAGCGGTGATCCCAAGAACGAGGGTAACGATCGCTCCGAGTAACGGAGCACTCACACTTTAGGCGCACGAACTTTCGCCCTTATTAGGCTACGCCCCGATAGGCTACGCCCCGAAGATCTTACGCCGCCACCACGAGATGCTCTTCTCCTCTTTGGGTGGGGGGACCTCCTCCACCCCTTCGGGGGGCCCCTCTGGGGCCGTTGTCTCGGGCGATTCTCGAGGCTCTCTGGGGGGCTCCAGCTCGGGGACGCGCTGGACGAGGCCGGCCACTATCCGCCTGAGCTCGGCGCTAGCGGCTTGCTCGGTGTCGAGTTGGCGCTCCAGGAACCCGACCCGGTCCCTAAGTTCGTCTATGAGCTCGCGGTTTGCGTCCTCCGTATAGGCGGTATGCTCGCCGTAACTCTCACCGTTGGTATCAGGGTTAGGACCCGTTATGCGCACGAAAACCGTGCCTTCTTCGTCTTTGCGGTGGGAGATGGTGTTGCGGTAGATGCGCTGGCGAATCGCCTGTTTGCTAACGCCTAAGATTCTCGCTGCGTTAGCTACCGTTATCCATTCGTTATCCATAGCGTGATACCCACACTATAGCATCGCCGCGATCAGGTACAGGGCGACATCCCCGAACCGCTATACAGGGATGTGGATATTTACGCAGCCCCCCAAGATGTTGTGTTGACTACGATGCTTCCCGACACCGGGATCCCCACGATGGGGAAGATCCCGAGCGCGATTTATGCACGATCCTGAAAACGGGTTTCCGAGAATTACTATTCTCGGCAGCCGGGTGAATAAAGGCAGCCCCCCTCTACGGGGTTGGCACGGACACGCTTTATCTATCCACAAAGCGCTGTGGGGTTAATGCATTACTCCTCGCGCAGCCCAGCCTGGCTATGGGCAACCAGGCCGGGTAAAAAAGCTGACAGCTAGAGGCTCGAAGCTTCGGTAGAGGCTGCTATAGAAAGCGTCTAGCCACCAGGTTGGTTATAAGTGTACCTTGTACGATTACTGCATTTCCAACTTTTTCCAATTCTCCAAATTTTT
>JALZFJ010000001.1 GCA_030867425.1 Actinomycetota bacterium
CCCCGATAGGGGCTTCAGGTTCTCGACTTATGCAACGTGGTGGATAAGGCAGGCGGTGCAGAGGGCTGTAGCGGACAAGGGCAGGACCATAAGGGTCCCCGTGCACATGACCGAGAAGATAAGGAAGGTCTCTCGCGCCTACAACGAGCTCTCGGCCGAGCTTGAGCGGGAACCCTCCGAGGAGGAGGTTGCCGGGCGCCTCGGTTGGTCCATCGACGAGGTAAGGCTCACGATGGAGGCGATGCCGGACGCCACGAGCCTGGACCAGCCGGTGGGCACGGACGACGCTTCCACTTCCCAGCTCGGCGACTTCGTCGAGGACGAGCTGGCTTCTGACACGCCGGGCGAGGTGATGCGGGAGATGGAGACAGAGCACCTCAAGGAGGCCATAGAGCGTTTGCCTGAGAGGGCGCGCTACGTCCTGGTGCGCAGGTACGGCCTCGACGACCACGCTCCGGCCACGCTCGCCGAGCTCGGGAACGAGCTGGAGATCTCGCGAGAGCGGGTCAGGCAGCTCCAGCGCGAGGCGGAGCGCATCCTTAAGGGCGGCGAGTACGGGCGCATCTTGCGCGACGCCGTCGCCTGAAAGTCGCGCTAACCTTCGCCCTTCGAGCCCGAGCCTTCGGGTCTGACCTTTTCGTGCCTGGCCTCTCTAAGCTCTGTTAGTCTCTACGGGTGGCGAAGAACGGCGCAAGACTGAGAGCCCTCGTCTTCGGCGCGGCCTTTGCGGCGTTCTCGAAGACGGTGGCCTTCGGCTGGCTATACGGCGTGGATCTATGGGTTCTGCGGACGGCCCAAGAGCACTCTTCGGGTTTGCTGACGCGGCAGCGAGCGTCTTCTCGCTCCTCGGCAGCGCGGAGGTCGCGGGGCTGGTGCTGCTCGCAGGGCTCTTTCGGCGCAGCCGCCGGGCGCTGACGCGCCCGCTCCTCGCGACATTCGTGGCGACGGGGCAAGTGGAGCTCGCTATGAAGTTCTACCCGCCGCAGGCCCCAGTCCCGGAAGAGGCCGGACGGGCGGGGGATTACGCCCCGCTCCTCTCAATCGACCTCCCCTATCATTATCCGAGTGGGCGCGCGATCCGTAGCGTCATCGTTCTCGGAGCGTTGTGCCTTTTGTCTAAGAACAGGTTCTTGCGTGCCGGAATAGTTTTCTCGCTCGCGAGGCTGATAGCAGGCCGCATCTATATCGGGCCGCTCTGGGCGTCGGACGTCGTTGGCGGGGCATTGTTGGAGGTCGCCGCCGTGCTGTGGTCATTCGGGAAGGAGGATCACGAGTGGAGATCACGGTAGTCGGCAGCGGCACGGTCGTGCCGAACCTCGCGCGCCGCCAGAGTTGCGTCGTCGTAGAGGAAGGCGGAGAGACGATCGTTCTGGACCTCGGGAACGGGGCCGTGCGTGGGATGCTGCGTGCCGGGCTCGACCCCTTCGGTGTAGACCGCGTCTTCTTCACCCATTTCCACCCGGATCACACGGTGGATGTAGTCCCGCTCCTGTTCACCATCAAGTACGGCGCCGAAGAGAAACGCGCGGAACCGCTGTTCCTCTACGGCCCCGAACCATTCGAGAGCTTCTTCGGCTCGATCGCCGACGTCTGGGGCCAGTGGCTGATCGACGACTACCTGGAAGTCTCGGAGCTGCCTCACGACTGCCCCTCCCCCCTCGGCCTCTCCGCCCTCCGCGTACTCTGGGCTCCTGCCAAACACAACCCGGAGAGTATCGCCTACCGCCTGGAGTCTGGGAACGGCGCCTTCGTATACTCCGGCGACACGGAGTACTCGGAGTCGGTCGTCGGGCTGGCGCGAGGGGCACACACCCTCCTCGTCGAATGCTCCTTCCCGGACGACAATCCCGTCCCCGGGCACCTGACCCCGAGAGGCGTGGCGAGGATCGCCCGCGAAGCGGGCGTAGGAATGGTCGTGCTGACCCACATCTACCAGCCGAAAGACGCTCTAGACCTGGAGCAGGAGGTTGGAAAAGGATTCGACGGCGTGGTAGTGGTGGCCGAGGACGGTACGAAGCTCACCGTGTAGGTGCAACCCGCAAGACACCCAATAGCCATTGGAAGAACCAAAGGACAAGCGAGGAAAAGGTTCTTTGAGAAAATTGGAAGCGAAGGCTCGTGTCGGAAAGTGAGAGCAGGTAAAGCAAGCTGTGCCTATAGGAGCGTAGAGTTGATCTTCAAGGTCGTTGTTTCCCGGTCGCCTTCATCATCTGCATAGCGCTGGCCGTGAGATAGGCCGTAAGGGGTGACATCCACGACCCAGTAGCACGCGGCGGCAGGTCCTCGACGAGCGCTACACTCGTGGCGAGATCGTTCGAGACGGGTACGAGCAGAAGCGACAGGACCTTCAGGGCTGACGACTAAGAACCCGCGCAAACTTTGCAGCGGCCGTGCAGCGTAATCTCGTGCCAGTCGGTAACAAAACCGGTCTCCCGCTCGACCTGCAAGGCCAGGTACTCCATGAGCTCCTCGTTGAACTCTATGACCGTGCCGCACTTGCCGCAGCGCGCGTGGTGGTGCATCCGCTCGGTCGCGAGCTCGTAGCGCGAGTACCCCTCCCCGAAGTCCTCCTTGCGCACGACCCCCAACTCGTGCAACAGGTCGAGCGTCCGGTATACCGTAGACAACCCGAGCTCCGGGTAGCTTCCCTTAACCCGGTTATAGATCTCCTCCGCCGAAAGATGGCGCGCCCCCTCAAGCTCTCGCACGATGGAGCGTCGCTGGTTCGTCAGCCTGTAACCCCGGCTCCTGAGTAACTGGTCGAGTTCCATCCACCATAGTTTATCCTCGGCATCCATCAGGAGCAAGAATTGCTCTTATTAATAAGCGGCTTGAGCCAAATCGGGTGTGGGTAATCCATTGTGTGGGTAGTACCGTAACATATGTGAAAGCAACGATAGTAAGGAGGCCACAGCATGGTAATACGGACATACGCACAGATTCTTGGGATAGTGCTGATCTTGGTCGGCATAGTTGGGTTGCTGGTGGGCGAGGGATTACTGCTCGGTATACTGAATACCGACGTGGTGGAGGACATCGTCCACATACTCACCGGTGGCCTTTTGGCCTATGTTGGATTTGGACGGTTAGACCTCGGGGCCGCTCGAAGCGTGGTCGCTGCATTCGGTGTGGTCTACCTGCTGGTAGGTATCCTCGGTTTTATCTTGCCTAACCTATTGGGGTTGATTCCAAGCGGTTACACCGTTTTTGATGATCTCTTACACCTGGTGTTGGGCGTGCTCAGCCTCGTTATCGTCTTCACACAGCCCGACACAGCGGCTGCTAGGCGCTAACTAGGGCACGAGGATGCCCGGCGTCATAGACGGGCTGAGCAGAACCAGTGACCATAGAGGGGGTAGAACCAATCTTCGTAGATGGGGCCTGTATTCAGCATCGGCCCTCTCGCTTGCCGCCGCGCTGATCCACCTCTGGGTAACACCGGAGCACTTCGAAGAATGGTGGGGCTTTGGGGCGTTCTTCCTGGCGGCCGCCTTCGCTCAAGGATTGTACAGCGCAGCCCTGCTGCGTTGGCCTAGCCAGCTATTGTTGCTCTTGGGCATCATAGGCAACTCCTCGATCATCCTCTTATACCTCCTGACACGGACGGTAGGAATCCCGCTCTTTGGACCCGAGGCAGGCCAGGTAGAGGAGGTAGGGTTTGCCGATGTGTGCGCAACGACGTCGGAGGCAGCGCTTATCATCGCGCTCGGCACGCTGCTACTATCGCGCCTCCTCCGCGAGAGAGTCGGCCTGTCCGCGTTTATCCTGGCAACAGCCATTTTGCTGTTAGCTCACCTGCCGCACCTGTTGGTACTCCTCGAATTGCTTTAGCCAAAGCGAGCTTGGACCGAGAGAGGCGGGTCGCCCTCAGGTTTGAGGGGTAGACGCTGCAGCGGACACGAAGTGCTGCGCTTGGACGCTAGCGGGAAACCCTGGCAAAGGGGAAAAGGAAGAGTTCCGCGGTAGCCGCGGCAAGCTATCTTAGACTAACCCCCGCGCTTAAAGACGCTCTTCTTGCGGCCGCCGGGCCACCAGTTCCAGTCGCCTAAGATGCGCATGGTGGCAGGGACGAGGAGGACACGGATGATGGTTGCATCCACGAAGACGGCGACGGCGAGGCCGAGACCTATGGCTTTCGTCGTGGTGATGCCAGTGAAGGCGAAGGCGCCGGTGACGACCACAATGATGGCGGCCGCGGAAGTGATGATCCCGGCGGTCGAGGTGAGGCCCTTGGCGACGCTTGCGGTGTTCGGCTCGCCGTACTCGTAGGCCTCACGGATGCGTGAGAGGAGGAAGACCTCGTAGTCCATCGAGACCCCGAAGATCGTGCAGAACATCAGTATAGGCACCGTCGAGTCCACGAAGCCTAAAGGTGTGAAACCGAAGAGGCCCGCGAGGTTGCCGTCCTGAAAGACGAAGATCATAGCTCCGAAGCTCGCGGTGAGGCTCAGGATGTTCACGATCACGGCCTTCAACGGGATGAAGAAGGAGCGGAAGGTGAGGAAGAGAACCAGGTAGGTCACGCCGAGAACGAAGGCTACTGCGTAGGGGGCGTTGCCGTAGAGGTTCGAGATGAAGTCCTTCTGCCCGGCCGAGAGCCCGCCGACGAGTAAGGCCGTCCCCACGGGCGGCTCGACGTCCCTGACCTCCCCCACCACGGCTCGAGCCTCCTCAGTGTACGGGCTGCTCTCGGTCGTCGCCTGCAAGAGTGCCCTGTCTCCGGCCGCGTAGATGCCCAGGGCGTTCCGCACTTCCTCGGACTCCCTGACCTCCGGGAGCTCCAACACGTTCTCCACGCCCTCAGGGGTTACGGTTCCGTCGGCGTAGACACCCTCCGGTAGCTCCGGGATCTGGCCATTTAGCTCCTCGGCGGCGCGGCTCTCGGCCTCGACGCGCGCCCTCTCCTCGGCGCCCGGCGGGACGGCGCCGTACTGCTGGCGCAAAGAATCGAGCTGTTCCGAGACGGCCTCATCGACCCTCCTTTGTGCCTCGGCCTCGGCTGCGGCACGGGCCTCGGCGTACCTGCCGGCGGCTTCGGCGCCTGCGGTGTAGATGCTCTCGACGCGCTCTATTCCCTTCACCGCCTCGACGCGCGTGCCGAGATCTCGAACCTTTTCGAGACCTTCGGCGCTAAGAGGATCGTTTGGGAGGGTGGCGACGATATCTATCGGGGTCAAGGCAGCGTAATCGAAGTCCTCCCTCAATACGTCGTCGCCGACGCGCGATTCGTACTCGGTCGGTAGCACGCTCGCCTCGGGGACGCCGACCCTCATATGCGTCGTCGGGTACAGGAAGGCGAAGAGCACCAGGCCCACCACGAAGAGCACGACTATGGGACGGCGCATCACGAACTGCGCGCTCCGCGTCCAGAAGCTTCCGCCGGCCATCCCGTTCGTGCGGTGCCGGCGGACGGGGAGGGCGTTAACCTTGGGACCGAGGACGGCGAGGACCGCCGGCAGGAGCGTCAGGGCGGCGGCTACAGAGAAGAGTACCACGAAAGCTCCGGCGACCCCGATCGAACGCATAAACATATATGGGAAGAAGAGGAGACCGACTAGCCCGATAAGGACGGCGGTCCCTGAGAAGAAGATGCTCCTGCCGGCTGTCTCGACCGTGCGGGGGACCGCCTCCGAGACCGAGCAGTCCACAAGCTCCTCACGGAAGCGGCTCACGGCAAAGAGGGCGTAGTCTATGCCCAGCCCTAGGCCGAGCATGGTGGAGATGGTGAGGGCGAAGACCGACATGTCGTAGACACCGGCCAGGAAGTACAGGGAAGCTAGGGTGACGACTACGCTGGCGCCCCCGATCAGGATAGGCACGCCGGCAGCCACGAGGCTACCGAACGCGGCGATCAGGATCACCAGCGCCAGGGGGAAAGCGTACTTCTCGGCTTCCCGGATATCCTCGTTGCTCGCCTCCGTGATGTCGAGGTAGACGGCTGGGGCACCGGTGACGTAGGTGATCAACTCCCCGTTTCGGGCCTCCTCTCGCACCTCGTCCACCAAACCTTGCGCCTCGTCCGCGGAGACCTCGAAGTTGACCAAAGCGTAGCTCCGCTCTCCACTCTCGGAGATGAAGCGCGAATCCCCGGTCTCCGAGTAGGAGATCACGCTGCCGACCCCTTCGATCTCGCGGACTTTGTCGAGCGCCGCGTTCTGCGCCTCCTGGAACTCCTGGCTCTCAGCGGAGAGACCGGCTACTCCGTCGAAGACCACGGTGATGCTCACCGGCGAGACGCCGAACTCCTCGATCAAGACATCCTGTACCCGCTGGGCCTCAGAGCCCGCGCTGCCGAAGCCGCCCTTGAGCCTCTCGGAGAGGTTCGGGGCGAAGAAGGCGCCTGCTAAGAGGAGCACGCCCCAGACGAGCAGGACAAACCAGCGGTAGCGGTAAACTATACAGCCTAAAGGATAGAAGACCCTCAAAGGGCGCCTAGAACCTTTCTCGAGATACCGATCTCACAGCATCTATGGTACTCAAAAAGGAGAAGGGGATAGGAGTTCTTATCACAGGGCGAGCGCCCTTTAATGGCCGGGGGTCTCCGTAGCCCTGCGCGGTAGGCTCAGGGTGAGGGCGAGGCCGACTAGGGGCAGAGCGGCGAGCGTGAGCATCATCGCCGGGAGGCCATAATTGTCGGCAATAGCGCCGAAGACGGGCGCACCCACGCCACCGAGGCCGATGGAGAGGCCCAAAGTTACGCCCGCCGCGACCCCGATTCTCCCGGGCAGGTACTCCTGGCCCATCACCACCGTGACGCCGAAGGTGCCGATCGTGGCGGCGCCCACCAAGGCGAGGAAGACCATCCCCGTCAAGGGTCCCGAAAGGGTGAAGGCGTAGATCAGGGGCGAGAGCAAGAACATCGCGCATGCGAGCACGGCACGACGACCGGTTCGATCGGCCAGAGGTCCCATGACTAGGGTCCCCACCGCGCCGGCGAAGAGCATCACCGAGAGAGCCGTGTTCGCGAGCGCCGGAGAGGTTTCGAGCTCCCGGATGTAGTATTCCGCCACGAACGTGACGAGCCCGAAGTAGACGAACGAACGTATGCCGACGACCATGACCATGCGCGCGAACGGCCACCAGTCCTCCTCCGCCTTGGCGCCCTTCTCGTCCGTCGCTGCGGCCTCGGGCCTGAACGAGACGAGGCGGGACAGCTCGTAGAAGAGCACGAGGCCCATGAGAAGGGCCGGAAGCGCGAGAAATAGGGTGCCAGAGAGGCCGAAGTAGAGGACGAGCGGGGTGGAGATCACTGGCCCCAGAGCGAAGCCCGCGTTACCCCCGACCGAGAAGAAGCTCATCCCGCGCGCCCGCCTAGAGCCGGAGACGTAGTTGGCGAAGCGGGCGCTCTCTGGGTGGAATGCCGCGACGCCCAAGCCCGAGAGGACGGTGCAAAGCAGGATCAGGGGATAGTTCGGGGCGACGCCGACGAGCGAGATCCCCAAGCCCCCGAACATGACGCCGAGCGGCATCAGTGCCGGCAAAGGCTTGCGGTCTGAGAAGTAACCGAAGAGCGGTTGCACGATAGAAGAGCTAACGGTGGCCGCGAGGACGAGCGAGCCCGCCGCCGCTAAAGAGAGCCCTCTCTCGGCGACGAGGAACGGTACCAGAGCCGCTACGGCTCCCTGGCTGACGTCCGTGAAGAGGTGCCCTGCCGAAAGAGCAGCCATCGCCCGCTTGTCGACGCTTTTCCCCGTGTTTACCTCCGTGCTAAGAGTACGCGAAGGCAGATACTACCAGTCGTCGAAGATCTCGTACGGCGCTATCGCCCAGACGCGACCAGCTCTAAGCTCCGAGGAGGCGACGCGCACGGCGTCCACGGCCTCTCCGACGGGCTCGCCGGGCGTCGGGCGAGCGGCTCTGGGTGGCGACACCCTAACGAGCGTGTCTGCCGCTTCTTTGGGAATCTCGGCGAGCTCCCGGGCTTTTTCGAGGGCGGCCCGGAAGCCACCGACCTCGTCCACCAACCCCCGTTCGAGAGCCTCGACGCCGGTCCAGACCCTTCCCCCAGCTACCTCTTCGAGGGCGTCCGGCCGTATCCTTCGACCCGAGACGACCCGATTCTTGAACTCGCCGTAGACGGTGCCAAGCTGCTCGTTCAGGACGGCCAGCTCGTCGGCGGTGGGGGGCCAGCGCGGGTCGAGGAGGTTGGAGCGTGCGCCACGTCCGATCGCTACCGGGTTGACCTTGAGCTTGCCGAGGAGGCCGGCGGCGACGGGGCGTGCGAGAACCACCCCGATCGAGCCCGTGATCGTGTTCTTGCGGGCGATTACGTGGCAAGCTGGCGCCGAGACGTAGTAGCCACCCGAGGCCGCCACGTTCCCCATGAGGACGACGACGGGCTTCTTGGACCGGATGCGCTCGACCTCGCGCCAGATGAGGTCGGAGGCGAAGGCGGCGCCGCCAGGGGAGTCGACGTGGAGCAGGATCGCAGCGATCCTACGGCTTTTCTCGGCGACGCGCAAAGCCGCGACGACCGAGTCGCTCCCGGCCTGTTCCCTCCCGAGGAAGGGCAGCGGCACCGGAGACCTGCGGCTTACTCCCTGCACTATCGTTCCCGTAATGCTCACGAGACCCACTACCTTGCGCGCCTTACGGCTACGGTACGGGACCTCCAAAGCCTTCGTCGCCGCCCCCCATTGCGTAAGCTTCGCGGGTTTCTCGCCTTCGGCCAGCATGCCGGCCAGCTCGTCTTCGTAGAGCACGCCATCGAGCAAATTCTTCTCTGCGGCTTCGGAGGCGGAGTAGGGCGCGTTGTCTATGAGGGCTCGTGTCACTTCGGGTGTTATGCTGCGCCCGGCGGAGATCGCAGTCACGAGCTCGCCGAACCTACCATCGAGCAGCCTCTCAACCTGCTCGCGTGACTCTTTGGAGAAGCCGGAGCGGGAGATGGGATCCTGGGCGCTCTTGTAGGGCGAGACCGCGAGGACCTCGGCCTCGAGGCCCAGGCTCTCGAGAGTGTCCTTGAGGAAATTGACGCGGGTACGCAGACCCACGACGTTCAGCGACGAGAGCGGGGGAGCGAAGATCTCGTCCGCCGCCGAGGCGAGGTAGTAGGATCGAGTATCCGGGCCCATGAGGTACGCCACGACTATTTTGCCGCTCTCCCTGAACCGGCGCAGCTCGGCGTGCAGCTCTTCAAGGGAGGCCCAACCAGCGTCGAGGTTCTCGATGCGCAGGATCACGCCCTTTACGCGCCCGTCGGCGAGGATACGGTCGAGGCGCCCCCGGATGCCTTCGAGGCTCAGGTCAGGGGGCCGAGGCTGGAGGCGCCGGCGGAGGAGCCCCAGCCTCGGTGGCTCGAACTCCGGGAGGGCGCCGGTGATGGGGATCCAGACGAAGTCCGGGGGGCGCCGCAAGACGCGGGCGTAAGCGTTGCGCAAGAGGCGGAAGAGGTTGACGAAGGCGTTTACGAACAGGCTCATCTCCCTATGCTACACCCCTTGGCCGTCAAAGTGTGTGATAGACTTTTTAGGAATGGTTATTGATCGGAGAAAGGACGGGACGTGGTAAGCGCGCCGGAGCGCGACGTTCGTGAGAAGTTCCGGCGTTCGGGCTACACTCTGACCTCACAGCGCAGGGCCGTGCTCGACGCGCTCGAGAAGTTCAAGGGCCACCCGTCGGCCGAGGAGGTCTACCTCGTCGTAAAGAAGAGGAACTCCAAGGTGGCTTTGGGCACCGTTTACCAGGCGCTCTCGGTGCTGGAGGAGATCGGCATCATCCAGGCCAAGCGCTGGTCGGAGTCGCCGGTCCGCTACGACTTGAACATGGAGCCTCACCACGACATCCGGTGCACGAGGTGTGGCGAGGTCGCTGAGATACCGGGCGTGGGGTACGAGGACTTCGCGGCGCGCGTCCGGGAGAACACCCCCTACGAAGTTACGAACACATCCCTCGTTATCGAGGGCGTCTGCCCCGACTGCCAAAAGAATAGTTAAGATCCAAAAAGATCGTCAGCTAACTCGCAAGCTCTACTAAGAACGCCAACAACACTTTACCTGATCGCGCGAAACGTTTACCCTACCTGTGGGGTGGATACGCGAGACAGACAACGAGATCTGGTGTGCAGCCAGATAGCGGGAGGACGGGCGTGAGCGAAGAGCGCCGGGACCCAGTACGGGAGTTGGAGAACCAGATGCGGGCCGCCGACGACCTCATCAAGAGCCTGGAGGAAGAGGTCATAGACCTGCGACGTGACCTCGAGCAGGCCGGCGAGGTCCTGCGGGCAGCCCAGGAGGAGATGGCGGCGCGCAGTCGGGCCTTCGAGGAGCTGGAGGAGAGCAGGCGTGCACTGGTGGCCGCCGAGGAAGAGGCGCGGTCTTTGAGGGCCGAGCTCGGCGACCTCAAGCAGAAGAATGCCGACGAGCAGATGCGCTTGCGCAACGAGCACATCGCGGGTCTGGCAGCCCTGCGGGCAGAGCTCGAAGAGCAGCGCCGAGCCGAGGTCGCGGCCGCCGAGTCGGAGGGCAAGATCGGCGCTCTGAGGGAAGCGTTCCGCAAGGAGCGTGCGGCCCTCGAAGAGGGCCACAAGAACGAAGTCGAGGAGCTCAAACGGTCCGCCGAGCAGTGGGAAGAACAGCTACGGGACGGATACCGGGAGCTCGAAGAGCGCCACAAGACCGAAGTCGAGGAGCTCAACGCAAAGATCGAGACGCTGCGCGCGGAGGCCGAGGGGGAGAAGGCGGATCTCGAGCGGACCATCCGAGAGGAGCTCAGGCGCGAGCACGAGAAGGATCTGCGCGCCGAAAGGGAGCAGCACGCGTCGGAGCTTCGGTCTTTGAGGAGCGCCGCGGCGAGCCGGGAGCTCGAACTCCAGAAGGAGCTCGACTCGGCCATCGAGGAGGGTCGGGCCGAGGCCGAGGAACTCAGGCACGAGCTGGAGAGAAGAGCCACGGAGGCCGAGGAGCGCCGCAAGAAGGACCTCGAGGAGATTAAGAGCCTCGCCGAGGGGCGCGAGAGAGAGCTAAAGCGGGCACACTCCGCACGCCTCGCGGAGGAGAAGGAAGAGGCGAAACGCCGTGTCTCGGCCTTGAAAGCCCAAAGAGAGGCGGACATCAACACCTTGCAGGAGCGTCACGCCAGGGAGCTGGCGAAGGTACGCCAAGAGCTAGAGGCCCGCCTTGCCACCGAAGAAGAGCGCCGCAAGTCGGAGGCCGCGTTGCTCGAAGTGCGCCTCGAGGGCGCGCGGACGAGACAGGAGTCCGAGACCCGCCTCTACGGGGAGCGCTTGAAGGAGCTGGAGAGCGGTAAGGTCGCGGACAGAGAGGCCGCCGAGGAAGAGCTGGAGCAGCGTCTCGCTAAAGAAAAGGAGGAGAGGAGGCGCCTCGAAGACCGTGTCGCGGAGCTCCAGGACGCCTTGGAGGAGTCAGGTACATTGGAGGCCGAGCTGCGGGAAGACGTCGAAGCGGCCAGATACGGGGGTGAGGATCGGCAGCAGGAAGACGTACAGGTGGAACCGGCCGAGCTCGAGGAGCTCGAGGAGCGCCTTAAAGAGGCGGACGCGGAGCGTCACTTGGCCAAGGAACGGGCCGAGTTTCTGGAGGCACGCCTAAGGGAGACCGAGGAGGAGAACAGGCGACGCACGGAGGAGCTAGAAAAGACCCGGGAAGGCTTGAGGAAGGTCTCTGACCCCGAGCAGCGCCTCCGGGCGGGTATCTCCCTGTTTAACGCGAGTGATCAAACGCGCGTCGTGGCCTCTATCTCGAAGGCTTTGGGCCTGCCGAAGGTGCACGTGGGTTCCGACGGTGGGCCCGACTCGCAGATCAAAAAACCCGTCCTCACGTTTGTCTGGAGCGACATGGCCTGGCGGCGCTACGTCTCCGACCCCACCGAGGGCGTCGAGGAGCCGCGGGTGTACCTGATCGGGGCCGGCGACGACCCCGCCGACATGCGCCGCCCCGACCTCAAACCTAACGCCCGTATGGATGCTCAAGGACAGCTTATTCTGGGCGTTCAGGGCTGGTAGCGAGCGCGGGAGCCTACTCCCCTTCCGAGAGGCGTTTTTGAGCCTTTCGGCTCCTTTGCCTGCGGATGACGGTTTGGTTGTGGGCGTACAGCGCCTCGCCCCGGCGAGCCCCCACGTAGGAAGCCGCGAGTATCGCGACGAAGATCACGGCGGTAAGCAACAAGGCACCCGGCGTGCGCAGGTTGGCGAAGGGGTCGTTGCCGCCCGCCGACGAAGCGGAAGCGGCGAGGTTGATCAGGGGCGAGATCGCGAAAGACAGAACCCCCACCGTCACGCCGTGAAGCCGGCGGCGGGAGGGTGCCTTGTACGAGGCGAGCATACCGCCGAAATAGAAGGCGAAAGCCGCCGCGAAGACCAAGATAACGGCCGGGAGGGTCGTCGAAGCTAGCTCCGGGCCGAAAAAGCGCGTAAAAAAGGGCGCGGCGATGCCGAAGATCACCAGCGCCCCGACCCCGAGCGCGAGAAGGATGCCAAAAAGAACAGCACGGATGCTCTGTATCATGCCTATATCGTACCAGGACCTCCCCGGTGACTCAGTGGACGGTTTACCCTTCCGATAGGGCAGCCACCAGCTCGCGGCAGAAGTCCGGTATGTCCGCGACGACGCGCCCCCAGACCAAGTTGCCCTCGCGGAACGCAGGCTTCTCAACCCAGGCGGCCCCGGCGTTGACGAGGTCGTCCTTGATCCCTACAGATCCCGTGGCGCTAACGCCATCCACAATGCCGGCGGAGATGCCGACCAGCCCGCCGTGACAGATAATGCCGACAGTCTTGCCCCTCTCGTAGACCTCTTTTACGAGGTTCGTAATCCCTTCGTAGCGCCTGAGCTTGTCGGGCGCCCAGCCGCCGGGGACCACGATGCCGTCTAGCTCCGAAGCGTCTACCTCGTCCGCCGTGACGTCGGCCTGGGCTTTTAGGGCGTTCTTACCCGAGACCGGCTCGGTAGAAGGCCCTGCGGAGATAACCTCCGCCCCTTCCTCCTGCAATCGCATCACCGTTACCCAGTACTCGAGGTCCTCAAACCCCTCGGCGACGAGGACCACGATCTTCTTGCCCCTCAGTTTCATGCAGGTTCCTTTCTTCATAGCTATAAACCATAACGGCTAGCCCTAAGCTTCTCGATTGTAGAGCATGTTACCTTCTGCAGCAGGATCAACGAGCGAGCAGAGCGTCCACGTCCCGCTTCGCTTCTTCTCCCCCGATCTCCAGGGCACGGGTGAGTTCGGGTACGGCGGCAGCACCCTGCCCCGAGCGGAGGAGGCGCTCGGCGGCTTCTAAGTGGCGTCGGTAGTCGCTGGCACCGTCTCCCCCGGTCGTCGGTTCCTCGTCGCGCACGAGGGCCATTATCTCGTCGCCGTAGCGGGCAGCGCGCCGTAGGCCGATGCCCTTGATGCTGCCTAGTTCGTGGACGCTTCTCGGTTTGCGGCGGGCAATCTCCTCAAGTTGTGAGTTGTGTAAGACAACGTAGGCAGGGACCTGCTGGCGCCGCGCCTGGTCCCCGCGCCAGGCCCGCAGACGCTTGAAGAGCTCGGCATCGAGAGCGGGCGAGGGCGCGCCTGCTACCCTATTCGACCCTTCCACTGAGGCGTGGTTTGCTGTGGGGATGCTCATCTGAGCCATCGCAGGAGCACGTTCGAGGAAGGTTGCGGCCTTGTCTGCCTCTCCGAGGCACACGTCGCAGCCGCCGCATGGGACGACCTCTTGCGTGTCGCCGAAGTGCCTGAGCAGGTACTCCCGGCGGCAGGTCTCGAGGGTAGCGTAGTTCTCGACGTTCTGGATCTGGTCATAGGCCGCCCGCGTCCGACTCTTGAGCCGGGTCGCGATGCTCCGCTGGCTACCCTCGTCGAGGCTCTCCTTTCTGAGTCGAACATCCACGAGAGAACCGCGGGGCAAGACCTCCACGAGTCCGTCTGACACGAGTTTGAAGAGGGCCGTCTGGGCGACCACCGGACGCACGTCCGCACGGCGGGCGAGTTCCGGGAGGGCCACCGTACCCCCTTCGTCGGGCAGAGCAGCGTGGACGCGGGCGACCTCTTCGCGCAAGTCTTTAGGTTCCCCGTGCACCCGGCGTACCTCGACCTCGCCCCACAGGTCGTAGCCCCGCGAGACGAGCCCCGCCTCCTCGAGCCCACCGAGGATCACCCCCGCCAGGTCCGGCTCCACGCCGCCAAGAGAGCTCAAAGACGCCGGCGGCACGTTCACCCGGCCACCATTGGCCACCTGGGAGAGAGCGCGGAAGAACGTTCCGGCCTCCTCGGCGCCAGCGGCGCCCAAAGTCACGAGGCGTTTGCGCCTACCCAAGTCGGCGCCCCGGTACAGGACGACGCACTCGCTCTTCGCCCCGTCGCGCCCCGCGCGTCCGGATTCCTGGATGTAGGCTGGGAGGCTCCCGGGGACGCTCGCGTGGACCACGAAGCGCACGTTCGGCTTGTCCACACCCATCCCGAAGGCTACCGTGGCGACCACGACGTCGAGCTCGTCTGTCATGAAGCGTTCCTGCACGCTGAAGCGCTCCGCCGCGCCCATCCCGGCGTGGTAGTGGGCGGCGTCCACCCCGGCTCTTCTGAGGCTCGCCGCCAACTCCTCGCACTCTTTGCGCGTGGTGCCGTAGATGATTCCCGGCGGCGGAGAAGAGCGGATGACATCCAGGATCAGCGGAAGCTTGCCTTTCTTGTCTTTGGCGGAGAGGACCCGGTATGTAAGGTTTGGTCGGTTGAAGCTCGTCACCACGACCTCGGGATCTCGCATCCGCAGGGAACGTAGGATGTCCTGACGGACGCGAGGCGTCGCGGTTGCGGTGAGCGCCAGGACCGGCGGAGCCCCCAGGTCGCGTACAACACGGGGCAAGAAGAGATAGTCAGGCCGGAAGTCGTGGCCCCACTCGGAGATGCAGTGGGCCTCGTCCACCACGAAGAGGCCTACGCCGGCGCGGCGCAGGGTCAGGACGAACTCCAGGGAGCGGAGGCGCTCGGGAGCGACGTAGAGCATCCGGATCTCGCCGGTACGAACCTTCTTTTCGACCCCCCAACGCTCCTCCGGCGAGAGCCCTGAGTGCAGCGTCGCCGCCCCCTCGACCGCGCTCTGCAAGAGCGAGTCGACCTGGTCCTTCATCAGCGAGATCAAGGGCGAGACGATCACCGTCAAGCCCTCCTTCATGAGGGCCGGTACCTGATAGCACAGGCTCTTCCCTCCCCCAGTCGGCATCACGGCCAGAGTGTCCCGTCCGTCGAGGACGGCCCGGATTGCCTCCTCCTGCCCGGGCCGGAAGGAGTCGAAGCCGAAGATCTCTTTCAAGACGGTGCGCGGCACGAACGTATTTATAAGCCCTCGTCGGTCGGCTTTCAGTCACCAGCTTCTATTCTAGCTGAGGGCCCTGGATCTACTCTTCTTCCGATTGAAGCGTGAACCTGGGGATGGGCTTGAGACGTCGGATCTGGCCAGGCGGCCGATCGTCGGGCTGCTCGGTCGAGCCTCCTTCCTCGGGCGGGCCAACTTCTGCAGCGTCGAGCAGGTTGTCCATGGCCCGGCGGATGTCGGCGCACGTCTTTTGGTAGGCGAACCGGAAGCCGACGCCGGGTGCGACGAGGGCGGGCATGACCCCGAGGAAGTAGAGCCAGTCGTAGACCCCAGCTATCGCCAAGGGGAGGGCAAGCGTAGCGCCCAGGATGCCGCCCAAAGAGAGGTACTCCCCGCGCTGGTTCGAGACGTCGGCGGTGAGGTTGGTCCCGCTTCTTCCGTAGCCCACGTCCTCGACCTTGAGCTCCACGGAGCGGGCCTTCAAGAGCGCGCGCTGCCCCGAGAAATCCAGTGCGCGGCGTACAGCGCCAAGCAGGTCCCCCGCATCCCACAAAGAGCTCGCTTCGGTCTTGCGCCTCATCTTGAGGCCCTGCTCCTTTCTCAGCAGATCCTCGAGGTGCGTCCGGGTGGGCTCCACAGGTTTCTCGATCTCCCTCACGGCCCTCAGACGCGCGGGACCGTAGAGCCTCCACGCCAGGGTGCGAGACTCGACGGTCCTGTCGGAGAACAGGTCGAAGAGCGCCCGCCGGGCATCGTACTCGGGGATGCCGGCGGCGGCAGCCACCTGCACGAGGACCTCGGGGGAGACGGTGTAGGCTCCTTCGGTGCCGTAGCTCCGGCGACGGGCTGAGAGCTCGGAGGCCCTTCTCAATACCATCTCCACCTCGGCGGGGGTGAGCCGGTTCTCTGGTTTAGGAGGCATCATCCGGGTAAACCTAGCTACTCCGGTCTTGGGCGTTGGAAGAGGCAGCGAGGATTCTCGGCGTGTCCTTGAGGTACGACCAACCGGAGAGGAGCGTGAGCACCGTCGCACAGAGCATGACCCAGTAGCCTACCTCGACGTATCCGAGCAGCAGGATGAGCACTCCCAAGCTCTGGGAGACCATCTTGGCCTTGCCCCAATTATTCGCCGCTATGACTTCTCCAGCCTCCAGCGCTACCATCCTGAGCCCCGTCACGGCGAACTCGCGCACGACCATGATCACCGCCATCCAGGATGCTAGCGAGCCTTCGGCCACGAGCGCGAAAAATAAGGAGGCGATGAGCGCTTTGTCGGCGACCGAGTCCATTAGCTTCCCGAAGGCCGTAACCTCCTTGCTTCTCCTCGCTAGGATGCCGTCCAGGTAGTCGGTCAGGATCGCCGCGACGTACAAGCCGGTCGCAATGGCGCGGTGACCGGGAAACTGTATATACATAGCAGCCATGACCGGCACGACCGCCATGAGGCGGACCAGGGTGAGTTGGTTGGCAAAGGTCATCGCACCCTCCTCCTGCGGCTGTCTTCGCTGCCGGGGGCGTTGATCTTCGCCTCCCGCCCGCTCACGAGCCTGCGGATGTTTCCCCGGTGGGCGAAAAAGATCAAAAGCGACCAGAAGACCGCGGCCCAGACGAGCACGCTCTCGTACGGGTCCCCGGTCACGAGGGCGGCGAGCGCGAGCGGCGAGATCGCCGCCGCGACCAGCGCCGCTAGTGATGCGTACCGCCAGGCCGAAAGAGCAGCCGTCCACACCATGCCGAGGATGACCACCACGATCGGGTAGACCACGAGCAAAACTCCCAAAATCGGCGCCACCGAGTTCGACCCGCGCAGGCGGGTGAAGAGGGGGAAGTTGTGCCCGACGAGCGCCGCGGATCCCCCGCCGACCGCCCCTGGCGTACCCAGGGCCAGATAACCCGTGAGCGTCGGCAAGAACCCTTTGAGGAGCTCGAGGAGAAAGGCCAGGCCCGCCAGACTCCGGGCCGGCGCAGAGCGCATATACAAGTCCAATGGGGCCACGTCGGAGGTCGCAGGACCCAAGCGTAGTCCCCTCCTCTGGAGGTCGTAGCGGGCGGCGTAGAGGCCGAAAGGTATGGAGCCCACCAGGTAGCCAAAAGCGGCCAAGATAGCGTACCAAACTATCACCGCGTTGCGCCCAACCTCCTGTCTACGTCAGAACCCGGCTAACGTAGCACCTTTCGGGGGCAGGCTCAAGGGGCAAAGGCGGCGAATCCGGCGCGGAAATAAAGCCGAGGCTACTCCTCGGAACTGCCGCGAACCTGGGTGACGGCGGGCCTCAGGAAGGCGCCCAAGAGCCAGTCGACCGTCTGCCGCGCCTTGCTCTGGGGGCTATCGAGCCTCGTCAGGTATGCCGCCCGCCAGAAGAGCGCCGCCAAAAGCCCGGTGAAGCGCACCCCCATTACCTCGTTCACGGCGAAGTCGCTCCCGAGCTCGACGAGCTGGCCCAAAGGCCTGTACTCGAACGCCTCCAGCTCGTCTTCCCTACCGTCGAGGGTGGCGAGGATGTTCTTGGCGACCACCCTGCCCTCCTGGACGGCGGCCTGAGCGTTCGGCGGGACGTCCCGACCGTCCTTTTCACGAATGTCTGGTATGGCGGCGCAATCCCCAATGGCCCAGATGCCGGGATGGTCCTTCACCCGGAAGTATTCATCGACCTTTATCCCGTTCCTCTCGTCCATGGGGAGCCCTAGGTCGTTGATCGTCTGGTTCGGGCGGTTGCCGGCGGTCCAGATCACGTTCTCCGTCATTATCTCGTCGCCGTTCTTAAGCTTTACGCGGTCAGCGGTTATCTCCTCGGCTATGGCCTTGGTCCTCACCTCGATTCCCTCGTTGTAGAGCCGGGCGCGGGCGGCTCGCCGGAGCGAGGGGTCCAGCTCGGGCAGGATGTGGTCCAAACCCTCGAGCAGGAAGATCCTGACCCGGTGCGGGTCTATGTTGGGGTAGTCGGGCTCCAGAGCGTCGTGGACCAGGTTGTAGAGCTCCGTGGCCGTCTCGACGCCGGTGGCGCCACCGCCGATGACCACGAAGGTCAGTTTCGACTCGGGGACCTCCTCCCTCGTCAGGGAGACCTCCTCGAAGCGCTCGATCACCCGGTTGCGGACGCGCTCGGCGTCCTCGATGCCCCTCATGGTAAGGGCATGCTCCTCCACACCGGGGATGCCGAAGAAGTTCGGCTGGCCGCCGATGGAGATCACGAGCTGGTCATAGGGGAACTCTATCCCGCCGTCGGCCGTGATCGTCTTCTCTTCGTGGTTTACGCCTTTGAACTCCGCTCGCCGGAAGCTGGCCCCGGCCGTGATCAAGGCGCGCCTCAAGGGCTGGGCGACATTGCGGCTGTCTATATCGCTGCTGACGATCCCCGCCACCATCGGCCAGAAGGTGAAAAAGTTATCCCTGGCGAGGACGAGGACGCCGACGTCCTCGCGATCCCTTATGCGCTTACACAACTCCTTGGCGGCCGTGAACCCGCCGAAGCCACCGCCCACGATGAGGACCTTTTTCTCGAACTCGTCGTAGCGGGGCTTCTCCCAAGGGGCGTACCGGGGCGCGGGATTGAGTGCTCGTCGGAGCGCCGCAAGTCCGACAACCGCTCCTCCAAGCGCGAGACCGCCCTTGACCAGTCCGTTCACAAAAACCTCCCCTACTGCTTCGTCCTACTCAGGGAGACCCGATCCGGGGCTTTCCCTTGCAACGCATTCTACCGGACGGCGGTAGGCAACTGAATGTTCCAGCATCCAAACATCCGAGCAGCCTGTGCCATGCATTTTGGCGATCAGGCCGGGTGGACGGCGACGCGCACGGTCCTGCTCCTCGGACCGTCGAACTCGGCCAGAAAGACACCCTGCCAGCGCCCGAGGTCCGGCTCGCCCCCGCGCACCAGGAGGCGCTGCGACTGCCCGAAGAGGCTCGTGAGGAGGTGCGAGTCGCTGTTGTCCTCGGCATGCTGAAAGTAGACGTCGAGCCCGCTTATGAGCGCTTTACAAGCGGTGGCCAAGTCCCGAGGCACGTCCGGGTCGTGATCCTCGTTGGTCACGACGCCGGCGGTGGTGTGGGGTGAGAAGATCACGCAGAACCCCTCCTCTACACCGGACTCTTGTACAGCCCTCTTCACCTCCTCGGTAATGGAGACAAACTCGTAGCGGTCGTTACTCTGCACTTGAATGTCGCTGGTCTTCATCTCTTGTTCTCCTGTCTATAAGTCAAGCATCTCCGGGAGCCGGGCGACGCTCTCGATCTCCGCGTCCGGCTCCGTCGCCGTTCCCTGCCGGTACTTGCCGGTCTTCACCTGAATACCCAAAAGGCCCGCCCTCTGTGCCCCGGCCACGTCAGACTCCGCATCGTCGCCCACCATCGCGACTTCCCTGACCTCGAGCCCTAAAGACCGCAGCGCTGCCTCGAAGAAGGCGGGCTCGGGTTTGCCAACCACGAGCGCTGTCTTGCCGCTCGCGTACTCCAGGGCCGCCACGAAGGGGCCGGCATCCAATGAGAGCCCATCTTCCCTCTCCCAGTAGCGGTTTTTTTGCAGCGCGACGAGCTCGGCTTCGTTCATAAGCCATCGGAACGCGGCGTCGAGCCGCGCGTAGGTGAAGCCCTCGCCGAGGTCTCCTACCAGGACGTACTCGGGAGGTTCCGGTTCGAACTTCAGCCCGTCCAGGTCTTCGAGGAGCGCCTCGGCCACGAGTGGGTAGCACGAATGCCCGCGCAGCCTGACATTCGCGGCCGCTGCGGGGGTAAAGACCAAACTCTCCTGGGCCGGGAATCCCATACCTTTAAGCTCGGCGACGATTTCCCGACGTGGCCTGCGGGTGGTGTTCGTGACGTAGCGGTAGGGGATGCCGGCGGCTTCCAGGCGCGCGACGGCTTCGCGAGCGCCCTCTATTGGGGCGTCCTTCGCATAGAGGGTCCCGTCGAGGTCCAGGAGCAAGCCCTTTACGTTCATGGCGAGTAGAAAAAGGCGCCGGACCACAGG
>JALZFJ010000020.1 GCA_030867425.1 Actinomycetota bacterium
GGGGGAGGTCTTGCGCAACAGCCCAATACTCCACATCCCCGACGAGGCGCCGCCGCTGCTCGTAACGTACGGGGATAAGGAGACGCCGGAGCTACGTCGCCAATCGGACGACTTCTTGGGCGCCTGGAAGGCTAAAGGGCTGCAGGGCGACTATCTACCGCAGCCGGACAAGGACCACTTCGCGGCAATAGAGGGCTTCCTTGACGCAGACAGTTCCTTGTGCGCAGCCATCTTAAGGCAGATAGGCGTCCAGTCGTAAGCTATTGGTAAGAGATCCGCGTGGGACCAAAAATCACAAGTGGCTACAAGTCGAGGTGCGGCCGGTCTTCTCCCGGTGGCCGAGCATGCCTAGCCCGTCTAAAGGTGACGTTCGTGTGTGCAAATGAGGGCATCTACTCAGTAGGGGCGGTGGGACTCGAACTCGCACTGTGTACGGATTTTAAGTCCGACGTGGTGTAACGTCAGCAAACAATCAGAAACAAGAAACCCCATATCTAAGGTAAATTTCGAGAGCCCCTTGTTGCTAGATGTTTCCCACTGTTCACAGGTGTAACTGTAAAACCTCTGTAGAATCACTACCGTTTTTCTAAAGCGCGCCCGGCAGGATTCGAACCTGCGACCCGCGGATTAGAAGTCCGCATTGGTACGTTCGCCACTGTTCGTCAACGGCCACAAACGCTGATAAATTAGCCAAATCTAGGTTAGGGCCTGTCGCCTATAGTCGCTTGTGTTCGCCTGGGTTGTCGTCAAAACTGTCGTCAACTCTAGCTCTTCCTAGGTCTCGATGTTGTTCAACAGCCCCATCAGGCGCTCCCGCACGAACTTGGCCGTTGGGGCTGTCGTGTCAGAGTCGAGCCCTGCCTTCACTACCGCCCAGTCGCTCTCCTCAGGGAGTTTGGACGGAGGTTCGGTCCCACTCGATGACCTTCTCGCCGGCGTAGAGGTTGCCCATCGAGCCTTCCATCACAGCGGTTGCGAACCAGGCGAGGTTCTGGCTGTAGTAGTCGTCGGGGTCCTCTCCCCAGTACGCGCCTTCAGGGCCGCTGGTGTTGTAGGCACCGAGGATCTTCTCGGCGAAGACCCGGTGGGCCAAGGCCTGATCTCCGTCGAAGAGTAGCCCAGGCAGGAGACCGGCGTAGAGGGAGGTTGCCTCGTAGTCAGCAGCTGGGGTGCCGTCGAGGTAGTAGGAGGCGAGGAACCTCCCTTCACGCCCGAGCTCATCCCGAGGGAAGCTCAAGCGGTTTAAGGCCCTCTCGGCCCGGGGGTCCCCGAACCACAGAGCGTCGAGGCTTACACGCCAGGGGATGCGGGACGCATCAAAGGAGAACTCGCTAGTCGGCAGCGTGCCCAGGTTCGCCGGGGAAGGTTGCCCCGTGCTGGGGTCGAGGGCGACCCAGTTCGGGGCGAGCCCGATCGTGCCGCCGAGCTCAGGCGACTGCGCTATCTGTTCGAGAATCGTGTACGAGGAGTCCACGAGTGTGCTCCATGGGTGGTAGAGATCGGCCTCGGCGAAGATCTTGTAGGCGTAAGGCGAGAGGTACGACGGGTTGACCACAGGCCGGAACGTGACGCTGTCTCCCCGGGCCCAGTCGCCGGCGACCGCCACCCGCTGACCGCCCGCGAAGGCTGTCTCCTGCGCCCAGACGTCGTTGAGGATTCCCACGGCCTCCTCCTCGTAGGCCGCGTCGCCGAACTTCCTGGCTGCGAAGAGGAGGGCTAGGGCGGCGTCGGTGTCAGCGTCCGCGGCGGAGTTAGGGTCGGCGTCGCTCAGCCCATTGTCAGCTCTCTCCCTATAGTTCCAGGCGAGCAGGCCGTCGCCCCGCACTTGGAGATTCTTTTGGGTCCAAGTCCAGACCTGGTCGAAGGCTTCTTGGTCTTCCATGTAGACGGCTCGCAGCATCGCATAGGCCTGAGCTTCGGAGGTCGTGAGGTCGCCCGCCTTCGGGTCCACCACCCGGCCGTCTTTGATGAAGCGCTTCTTGTAACTCTCCCAGGCGTTGGCGAGGACGGGGTTGTCGGGAGCTTGTACCTGGTGGAGATTGCGGACCCGTAGGATTTCCATCTCCCAGTTATTGGAGGAGAAGGTCTTTATAATGTCGGAGTTCTTCCGCGCTTCGTCCACCAGCGACAGGTCGCGGTCGTTAAGCTCCCCGTCGATCCAGGCGTACTTCGTGTCGGTGGTCGGGCTGTGAAGTAGATAGTCGATGTTGCCGGGATCGTTTTTAAGGATCCCATCCCGGATGGCGGGATCCTGCAGGGCAGTCAGGGGATAGTGGGCGTCCTCGAAGGGCTCGTCACCGACGAGCTTCTCGTCGCGCAGGTCGACCCAAGGATAGGCGTCCATGAGGATAACGCTCTCGTTCGGGAGGTTCTCCGCGATCCAGCCAGCCGCCGCGTTTTGGGAGGACGTAGCGTCGCCCGTAAAGTTGGCACCGTTGGCCGGCACAGCTCCGGTCACGAGACAGACCGCGAACCCTAATGCTGTGAGCGCGGCCGGGCGCCTCATGGTCTCCCACCGCCAGAACTCCCGCCGAGAGGCCCAGTCCAGCGCATGACCGGCGAGGAGGCCCAAAGAGAGCGCCAGGAGCGCAAGGAGGGGTATGACGTAGAAGTGGAGCACCACGCCGCCCCTCCCGAGCAGGAGCACGAAGGAGAGGGTGAGGAGCGAGACGCCGAAGTGGAACCGGTCCCGCTTGTAGAATAGCAGGCCCAAAGTCGTGGCCGCGAGACCACCCAAGACGAGTAGAGGATCCGCCTCTATCCACTGGCCAAAGAAGGTGCGGAAGTCGCTCTCAGGGGAGAAGATAGAGGCGCCCCCGCCCCCGCGGGAGGCCTGGTAGCGAAAGGTCTCAAGCAGGCTAACGTGGGGCTCGGGCGAGCTCCAGAGAACGCCCGGGGGTAAGAACTCGTCCTTGAGTAGCGCGAGCACCGCAAAGAGGGACATCGCGAAGGCGGCGACCCCTCCCCAAAGGATCACGGCGAAGTCTCTGTGGGTGATGCGGACCTTCGTGTAGGCGAGGTAGAGCATGCCTGGCAGGAAGACGGCCATGATTTCTTTGGACAGAAAGGCGAGCCCGAAGGCGAACGCGCTTAAAACTATGCGCCCCAGGCGCCCCTCGGCCGCGAGCAGCGCGAAGAGGGAGATCAAGAGCCACAGCGTGGCAACGTTGTCGAGCCACACCTGACGGTGCAGGCCGACGCCCAAGGGCGAGACGGCGAAGACGACCGCAGCCAAGAGGGCGGCCGGGACGCTTTTTGTCGCCCGGCGGACGATCAGGAAGATCAAAAGTGTCGACAGCACGGCCACTACCAGCATCAACGCGCGACCGGTGTTCACCGAAGTGCCGAAGGCGAGAAAGTCCCCGACCAACTTAGCCCAAGCCCCGATTTGGAACCACCCGAAGGGTGGATGATCGTAAGTGTAGGTGTAGTAGGAGAGGTTGCCCCGCTCGAAAAGGGCCCACGCCGAACCCATGTACGTCCCCTCGTCGGGCTCGTAGTTAGGAAAACGGAACATGTTGAACCCGGTGAAGAGGGCGGCGACGAGTAAAACTGCACCTATAGCTAGGCGCTCGGTCGCCCGAGACGGGAGACCCTGCAGTGCGTCAGCGACGGCCCGAAGCCTGCGGGAGAACCCCACAACCGACGGGGCAGATCTTGGTTTCCGACCAGAACCCGAGCCATTTTTCACACGTTCCCCGGTGCGCTCCTCTAGCTTGTGTATACGTTCTCTCAGCCACTGTGCTATTTCCAGTAGTTTTTCTCCTCTTAGCATTTTCTCGGGCCGTCCGCAGGGTCTCTACGTCAACTGCACATTTGGCTCCCTGTTCAGCAACTCCTCAGCGCGATCGATGCACCAGCGCAGGTCCTCGTCTACAAGCTTTTTCTCCTTGCTGGAGAGGCTGATCACAGCAGCCGTCTCCCCATCTCGCTCAATGGGCAGGACAATGGAGGAGAGAAGGTCTGGCTGGGTCAGGCGGTCGCGCAGCTCGCGGTGGGCTTGCTGCCCGTCGATGACCACCGGCCGCTTATTCTGCGCCACCCACCCGACCACTCCTCCGCCGACACTGACCTTCGCAAGGCGGACGATATGCTCCGGCAGGCCTCGGCTGGCCTTGATGGAGAAGACGTTCCTCTTGGGATCGAAGACCATCACGCTGCCGCGCTCCACGCTCAGGTGGTCCACAGCCTCGCGAAACAGGGTGTCCAACCCCACCCGGAAGACGACATCGGCTGGCCGCACGCCCGGGAAGAGTGTCTTCTCGTTCGCGGGCAACCGGTCGGCACCCGGGTAAGCAGGGTAGAAGATCTTCTTCTCGGTGGGGCCACGGTGAACGCCCGAGTGGGCGGTCTTCTCCCAGTTCGAGGCGCCCCGGTACTCTCTTAGCACCGCGCGCAGTGCGCTGATACTCAGGAGGAACTGGTAGGGCAGAAAGCCGCCCGCGAGCCTCATGAGGTCGCGCCCCCCGAGGCGAAATTTGTAGGCTCTCGCGAAATCGAAGAGGCCAGCCATGCTCACCAAAAACTGAAAACCTACTGCGTACAGGGGCAAAAGCGAGACGATCGCCACGCCGATGGGCACCTTAAGGTAGAGCATCATAGCGACGGCAGGCGCCCACAGGGCGCCGACAAGCGCTTGGAAGAACGGGTAGGTCAGAGTGTAAAAGGCCAGCAGCCGCTGCCTCCTCGTGGGGAGCTTGCGCCAGTCGCCCTTGCGCAGGATCTGAAAAAAGCCCTGGCACCAGCGCGTGCGCTGTTTGATGAGGCCCCCCACCGAGTGGGGAGTCTCCTCGCGCGTAGCGTGCCCTGCGTCGTAGGTGACGACGATCTTCTCGCCCAAGACGCTCAGGCGTATGCCGATGTCGGCGTCTTCTGTGAGGCACCCCTCGTCCCAGCCACCGACGTCCTCGATCAGGCGCCGCTTGATAAAAATGGTGTTGCCGCCTAAGGGGATCATCCCGACCCTAGCGTGGAAATGCAAGCGCGACTTGAACCAGAAAAAGTACTCGAGCACGTTATGGATCGAATACCAGCTCGATCCATAATTCATCAGCTGCACCCCTGCCTGTACGATAGAGGCGCCCTTCTTGCGCATGATAGTGTTGATGACGTAGAAGAGCTCGGGGTGGACGTCGTCCTCAGCGTCGAAGATCGTTACAACCTCGTTCTTGGTCTCCCGAAGCGCCACGTTTAGGCCGTGCGGCTTGTTTATAGGACCACCCCCGAATGTCACAACCCGCACGTTGGAATGCCCAATTTCTCTCGCCGCCTGCTCCGCCTCGGCGATGGTTCCTAGGTCACTCCTTTCGCAGACGACGACCACCTCGAGGAGCCTCTTTGGGTAGTCGGTCTCCCAGACCTTACGTATAGTGTCCCCGATGACGCCTTCCTCGTGCCGGGCGGGCAAAATCGCGGTGAAGCTCAGCTTGGGCGGCACGTAGACCTGAGGGCTGTCCGACTCTTCGAGGCGTTCGGGCCGTTCCCACGTGTGCAGCATGAGGACCAGCGTGAAGACCGCCTGCGCCGTGAGAAACAGCGAGAGCAGCAGAACAAGAGCGTAGATTGCCGCTTCGATCACAGCCGCCCTTAGTCCGCGGCGCTGCCATAGGTCTCGAAGGTCTCGAGTGCGCCCTTCACCTCTGCGGAATCGATGCCGACGAGCTCCGGAGCTTCCACGTTCCGGCGGCCTCCCTCCGCCCTCTCGCCTCCGGGGTTCGGCTGCTCCTTCGCGTCGAGCCCCTCAACTGCCCCCCGGGCCGTGTCTTGTGCCCGGGGGGCCTGATCCTGAGCACCCGCCGAAGAGCTCCAGACAGCCGCGCCGAGCAGCAGGACCAGGAGCACAATGACGAAGGCCCCCAGCGCCCGAAGTAGTTTCCCGGAGCGCCTTCCGTACACGACGTACGAGCCGCTGCTCACGCCATCTCCGCCCAGATCCGAACGAACCGGCGGTACAGGCAAGACGGCCCGGTCCGTCGCGACCTGCCCGGCGGCGTCCGTGAAGGCCGGGGGCAGCCCCTCTCTAACCCGCCGGAGGTCCTCGATGAGCTGCGTCGCGCTCCTATAGCGATCGTCAGGGTCCTTGACCAGCAGCTTCTGCGTGAGAGCGCTGATCCCCTCCGGAATCTCGGAGTTGACTTCCCCCGGGGCCCGCAGCGGCTCAATGACGTGCTTCACAGCTATCGTCACCGGGGTGTCGCCCTCGTAGGGCAGCTCCCCTGTGAGCATCTCGTAGAGCACGACCCCCAGGGAGTACAAGTCGCTTCTGGGGTCGGCGGGCTCGCCCATCGCTTGCTCTGGGGACATATAACCGGCACTGCCGCGTAGCAGGCTAGTCTGGGATGACGGGGTCGAGGAGGCGGCCCGAGCGATGCCGAAGTCCGTCACCTTCGCATCTCCCGAGGCGCTCAGGAGGATGTTCTGAGGTTTTATGTCCCGGTGGATCACCCCGCGCTCGTGGGCGAACCTTAAAGCCTCGGCGATCTGAGAGGCAACCTCGGCCGCCGCGCGGGGCGGCAGAGCCCCATTCTTGAGGATGCGATCCTCGAGGGTGCCGCCGGGCGCGTACTCCATAGCAATATAGTAGGGTTCACCGTTCTCCGTACCTCCCCAATCATAGATGTGAACTATGTTCGGGTGGTTGAGGGACGCTGCGCTCTGAGCCTCACGCCTGAAGTGCTCGACGAAGCTCTCATCGTCGGCGTATTGCTCCTTCAGGATCTTGAGGGCGACGTCTCGCTCAAGAACCTCCTCGTATGCCAGGAAGACCTCAGCCATACCTCCGCTGCCCAAAGGTTCACCCAGGCTGTAGCGGCCGCCGATAAGGGTTTGTTTCTCGATAGAGTTCACCCATCCACCCCATTTAAAACTCTAGGAACTGCAACCGATTGTTTGTATACCTCACCTGTATTACAAGGCGACAACAAGAAGGTAACAACAAGAAAAACTGGACTTCCACACTCCGAGTAACCCGCGGGATGGGTGCACTGCGTTACCCTATCCGTCCCCTAGCATGGGAGAAGTAGCGGCGAATTATCGGGGGCCAAGAGCTAACTGTAGAAGGGAGCCTGGCGCCCTCTAGGTGGACTGGAGTAAGCAGGAGGAGTGAGAGCACCAGGTTATTCTAGACTCTCATTATGAATACCCCACGGGGCTTTCTTATACGTTGCGTTTTACCTGCAAAACCAGCGTTTATTGTAGCGCGCCCGGCAGGATTCGAACCTGCGACCCGCGGATTAGAAGTCCGCAAAGCTGCCAACAAGGATGATTCTGCCGGGGTTGTTAGGCAGGTTAGACGACCTGACAAAGGCTGATTGCAGTACGATTGCAGTAGGAAGAGGACCAGCACACCCGCCGTGCCTCTCACTTTGGGGTCTTGCTTGCCGCCTTCATGGAACTTCTAACTTGGGTGACCGAAGGGGCTCGAACCCGCGACCTTCGGGACCACAACCCGATGCCACTATAGCCGATGACGGTGCGAACATGGGTCTCGGGGACGATGGAAGATCTTAGCAAAGGCTGATTGCAGTGGGAGTGCAGTACGCCCCTGGCCTTTGGCGCCGTGCTCTCTCTAGGCCAGAGAAAGCACGGGCAGAGGTCCTGTTGCGGTGGCGGTATCGCTCTCGCCCGGAGGGTAGGCCGCGGAGAGCTACGGGCGCCCAGGAGCGCGTACCGGGATAACCGTAGCCGCCCCTCATGGCACTCCGGTATTGGCCACCGGGCGCATGTTAGCCCTTGGGTGCTGTCGTACCTCGCCGACCGGGATGGGGTCTTTACTCTTTAGGGGCTCCGGCCCTCCTTCTTGTCCTTATTCACCAACTTGCCGACAAGGTGTCTTCTGGGAAGCGCTGATGCTATGAGAGCATGAAACAAGGCCGGAGATTTGTCTCCTGGGCTTCCTTACTGCCATTACATTACTTCCTTTCGACCCATTGTGCCCGCCACTGTGGCGCTTCGAAGGGTGCAGCAAAATACTGTGTAGCCTTCTTTATCTTTCCATCCTGCATCTCACATATGGCGGTGTTATACGAGCGGTTGCCCTCGTACTCGACGGTCCTCTCGGCGATGGCTAGGTCACCGCTGACCTTGATGTTGTAGTCGGTGACATTGGGCATCCTGGGAATGTTCTCGGCATAGCTTCGATAGTTGTGCAACCCTCGGATCCTTTCGCCTGACTGAGGGTACTCCTCGACGACATCTTCGTGTAGCAGGTCTTGGAGGTCATCAAAGTTGTGTTGGACAAAGGCTTGCACCAAACGCTCCAGAGTCTCACGGTTCTGTTGCTCGCTCATATTTCTCCTCCTTCTCTAGTTCAAGTATGTCTCCATCATAGAACTAAAAGCCATACGCAGGAGGGCTGCCCCGTTGCCTCTATTCACCGGGTTGCCGACAATAAGTGTTCTCGGAAATTGAGCTTCCAGTATAAGGCCCTCTCTCGAAAACTAAGAGAGGGTGAGGCATCTCGCTCTCATAATATGAAGATCCATATTCCAGAAGTTCAACGGCCCTGCTCGCAGATTAGGTGTGCTTCTATTGCATGAGCGGTTGACCGTTGCGCACAGCCTCGACCACCTCAAGGATAGCCATACTAGTTACCTGCGCATC
>JALZFJ010000027.1 GCA_030867425.1 Actinomycetota bacterium
GACCTAGAGTGGACGTTTGTCGAGCTGCTCGCGTCCTTGGTAGAGCTGAACAGCCGGAGCTCGCCTGGGCGCCAGATAGACCTCTCCATCGAGGAAAGTTTCGCCCCGCCGCTCCCCAAGAGCAAGCAAGTGGAGCTCGTGCGCATCATTCAGGAGGCTTTAGCCAACACTCAGCGCCACTCTGAGGCCCGACACGTTAGGGTCGCGGTGGAGGCTTCTGAGGGCAAACTCTTGGCCGAGGTAGAAGACGACGGTCAAGGCTTCGACCCGGAAGAGGTGTCCATCGGGATGGGCACCAAGGGAATGCGCGAAAGGGCCCGCGCTTTAGGGGGGGATCTGAAGATAGGAAGTGAGCCGGGGAAGGGTACGAAGGTACGCTTCGAGATGGCCCTCGAGCAAGAACGGGAGGAACCCGAAGAAGAGGTCCGCATCCTGCTCCTCGAGGACCACACCTCTTTCCGGGAGGCTGTGGCCTCCCTGTTGGAACAGCAGTCGGGGTTTACAGTCGCGGGACAGGCGGGGTCGCTGGCGGAGGCGCGTAAGATGCTCGGGCGCGAGGTGGACGTGGCGCTCATAGATTTAGGACTTCCCGACGGCTACGGCGGGGAGCTGATCAAGGAGCTGCGCGAGGCCAACCCTAGAGCGCAAGCGCTCGTCCTGAGCGCCACACTCGACCGCTCCGAGATAGCCCGGGCTGTCGAGGCAGGAGCTGCAGGCGTCCTGCACAAGTCGGCCGAGATAGACAAGGTAGTGGAGGCCGTGCGGCGGCTCAAGGCGGGCGAGTCGCTGGTTCCGCTGGAAGAGGTCGTTGAGCTGTTGCGCTTCGCCAGCTTACGAAGGGAGCAGGAGCAGGAGGCTAGTCAGGCCATAGCGCGGCTCACGCCTCGCGAAAAGGATGTACTACAAGCGCTCGCGGAGGGCCTCGATAGCAAAGAGATCGCCGATCGACTCTACATCAGCGTCCAGACGGAGCGCAACCACATGGCGAGCATCCTCGCAAAGCTCGGGGCGCATTCAAGGGTGCAGGCGCTCGTTTTCGCCGCCCGCCACGGTGTGGTGGATATCCGTTAAGTGTATATACGTGGCCGTCTTCTTCGGGCGCTTGGCGTGAGTCTCTAGCCGCGGCGGAGGCAAGGAAAAGACCTTACTCTAGGCTAGGTTCTGCGTCGCGGGCAGGATCGCGAGGAAGGACTGTCCGGAAAGAAGGGCCGACGAAATAGTTAGGAGGGGGAATCGTGTCGGCCCAACAACTCTCGGACTCTTCAGAGTGTAATTGAGCGAGGAAGAGTCATCATGGGACATCCAGGCCATCTTTGCCTAGTGCATTTGGACTAGAGAAAAATGCCGCACTCATGGGATGTGTCAGTCTCTTCTCGAAGGATACGCTGTTTCTTAGAGTCACAACAGCGCAAGCGCTAGGAAGGGGTAAAGAATATGGCTCACCCGGTTGCTGCTGAGTCGCCGGTCGCTGTGATGGATGTTCACGTGACGGGCCGGAGGGTCCTGGCCACTATCGCGGACGTTATCGTGCTCGGCGTCCTGTTCGCGGTGATGTCTGCGCTCTTCGGGAACGCTTCGACCGACAGTACCGGCGTTTACTTCTCGACGGGAACCTTCCCAACCTTCGGGTTTTTCCTGCTCGCCATGGCTGACTACATAGTGCTCGAGGGATACTGGGGGCAGACCCTAGGGAAGAAGCTTTTAGGTATCAAGGTGGTACGGGAGGACACAGGGACCGTTCCCGGAGTTAGAGCGGCAGCGATAAGGAGCGTGCTACGCCTCGTGGACGGCATCTTCAGCTACCTGGTGGCCTTCATCGCGGTGTTGGTCTCGGCGAAGAATCAGCGCCTCGGAGACATGGCAGCGCACACCCTAGTGGTCCGCGACGAGTAAAAGAAGGATGTCAGCACCGTTCCTGCCCCGGGATAAAGCGGAAGTTAGCTTCCATTAGCATAGTATATAGTCGGGGCCGGGGTTCAAGCCTCGGTCCTCTTTTAAGCTTTATGAGGAAAGCAGGTAGTAGGAGTAATACTATGTCGGCAGAAGAGAATAAGGTCATCTTCCTGCGTTTAGTCGAAGAGGGCGGTAACAAAGGAAACCTAGACTTGGTCGATGAGGTCTTCACTAGTCTTTAGCCAAAGCATTGTCAGCCCCTACTACTCTCTGTAGGCGCAAGCTCATTGCCAAAAATAGTCCATTTGGGTCATGCGCCATGAGGCTTTGGCTGTTACTACTGGTGAAGTACCAAGGTGGGACGTTAAGCAGAAGAGAGAGCGGACTTTATGATGATGCTACAGGAGAAAACGACCGAGAGTATCCTCGGTCACCTCAGCGATCTGAAGAACAATCGGGATGAGGTCCTAGCCCCCTACGAGGAGTTCACGCTCGGCGGGAAGAGCTACTACTTCACCCCCGGCGGGTTCCTCTACCGCAAGGACCCAGGCTCAGAAGAACTAGGGGGCTTTTTGTGCGGCTACCTCACCGATGAGGTCTGGCACTACAGGATCGATGACAGCTAGCTGTATAGTGAAGCCTTCTC
>JALZFJ010000048.1 GCA_030867425.1 Actinomycetota bacterium
TACGGGCTTGTTGACGTCTAGCGTAGTGTCGGCGGCGCGCATTGTCCGAATGAACCACGTGGCGAGCGCCATCCCACCTCCCACAAGCGGCCATCCGAGGACGCGCGCCACCCCATGAGGCAAGAAGCGTACGTGTAACCTTCTGTCCAGAACCAACCCCAAGAGTAGGGTAAGCAAGTAGGTTAGGGGCGGGGGTACCCTGCCGCCCGGATTGTCTTGCTCGTCGGCCAAGCGTGCTCCTCTCCGCTCGACATACTGCGATCAGTCTATTCTATTCACCATATTGCCAAGAAGCCGTGTTCTCGGAAACTCGGCGGCTTAGAGGGCATAAAAAGAGCCGGGGTCTAAGAGTCCCGGCTCTGCAACATCCCGTCTGGTAAGCCCCTACGTAGTCGCCTGAGCGCTACCTATCCTTTCGAGAAGGGCTCTAGGCTGGCGCTACCGAGATGGCGAACTTCCCGTGCTTGTGCTCTCTTTGGAAAGCGTCGAGGCCTTCCGTGGCCTCCTCCAAGGAGAACCTTCGCTGCACCGGAACTCGGAGCTCTCCGGAATCGGCGAGTTCGCCCAGGCGGCTCAGTAGCGCGGGATCGGGCGTGCTCGCGTCGAGGTTCGTCGCTCTCACGTCTCTGGCGGCGAGCCCCTCCGAGTCTGCGGCGCCCAGCGCGGAGGCGGCCCGACCGCCGGGGGTGACCAGCTCGGCGAGCGGCGCGAAGCCGTCGGCGTAGTTGGCGAAGTCTGCCAGCCCCTCGATGCCCTCAGGTTAGCGCTCACGGATCGCAGAGACGACGTCCTCCCGGGTGTGGTCGATAGTCTCTGCCGCGCCGAGGCCGCGAACGTAGTCCTCGTCCTCTGGCTGCGCGGTGACGATCACCCTCGCGCCGCGCTTGGCCGCAAGCTGCACAGCGTAGCTGCCGACGCCACCGGGGGCGCCGACGACGAGCACGCGATCTCCTTCCGAGGGATCGAGAGCGTCGACGGACTGCAAGGCGGTAACGCCTGCCTGTGGCAGGGCGGCCGCTTCAAGGAAGTCGAGGCTCATGGGCTTGGGGGCGATGAAGGTGTCCTCGGGGCTGGCAACGTACTCGGCGAAAGTGCCGTCGTGTAGGACCGGCTTGGCGAGGAAGCCGAAGACCTCGTCGCCTACCCGGTAGCGGCTCACCTCCGATGTTACTTGCTCGACTACGCCCGCCAGGTCGCGGCCTATGGTCACGGGAAATTGGTACTCCATCATGCCCTGCAACATACCGGCAGCGACGGCCACGTCGAAGCCGTTGATCGAGGAGGCGTGAACGCGGACGAGCACCTCGTTAGGGGCGATTTGTGGGGTTGGGACTTCGTGCAGGGCTGGGCTGCTGTCAAAACTCTCGAGCGTGATGGCTCGGATAGTGTCCTTCTCTTTCTTAGCTTAGTCGGCTTGCTTATTCTGCACGGTGGGGGTCTTCGGGAAGCCCAGATCCAGAGTGATGCTCCTGGTTAGACTCCTAGTGGGATCTTGGGGGTTCGGGAAGCGTAAGACCGATCTCCTCTACCTTCCTCTATGCGCATACGTTTTCCTACTTTTTCTGGTGTTCGTAGGACTCGATACCCGTTTCTCTTACCCTTAATCACCCGATTGTCTAGAGAAACTGTCCGAAAAGTCCCCCGGGCTCCGAACTGAAGCCTCACAAGTCCACGAAATGGTCGAAAAAGCCCAATTTAGGTTCTTCGGGGACCAAGAATGTAGGCTTCAGCGGCTACTCTAGACCCTTTTCGGACAGTTTCTAGAAGGTGTGTTCTCGGAAAGTGCCTTCTCGGAAACTCCAAACGAAACACCTTGACTTTCCCCCCGGTGGAAGCTTTACGTTGTGAACTCTCATAGAGGAACTCGCATAGAGTGAAAGGATGCTCAGGTGCTGAAAATCGGTGAACTCGCCCAGCTTATGGGCGTAGAGGCAGCGACCATCCGCAACTACGAGCAGCAGTCCCTACTAAAGCCTGCAGCGCGCTCGGAAACCGGGCAGCATCGCCTTTACGGGCAGGAGGAGGTGGCGCGGGCTCAGTTCATAAAGCGGGCGAAGCTGTTTGGGCTCCCGCTGGCAGAGATAAAGGAATTGCTCGCTCTGGTAGCTCAGGGCGAACGGGGAGAGGATATCCCGCGCCTAAAGGAAGTTCTGGAGGAGAAGCTACGTAAGACTGACCGGAGAATGGAGGAGCTAACCGCCTTCCGGGATAGCCTCCTCCATTACCGCTGGCGCTTTGGACCAGAAGAGGACGAGGGCTAGCGGCTGCGCTTGGTACCCGTAGCGTGCTGTAAGGGGATAACATTGGTGAGCCAAGTATAGAATTATCATTACAAAAGCAAGAACATCCGAGATATCGAGCTGTTTGCGTTTGATATACCATACCGGGGTATGGTAATATGATCCTGACATTGAGAGTGAGCGGATCGGAGCTTTCCAATTGGGCGAGACTGGAGGAAGTAAGCGGCGGGAGGTGATCACAATCCCGGTGTCCGGGATGACGTGCGCCTCCTGCGTGGCCCGGGTCGAGAAGGCCCTGTCGAAGACGAATGGTGTCTCCGAGGCCAACGTGAACTTCGCCGCCGAGAAGGCGACGGTCGAGTACGATCCGGACTCCGCGAGTCCCGAGAAGCTGGTTGGGATCATCAAGGATACAGGGTACGGGACGGAGGTGGGGGAGGTTACCCTGGGTATCACGGGAATGACCTGCGCGAGCTGCGTGGGCCGCGTCGAGAAGGCACTCAAGAAGGTCCCTGCAGTGCTGGACGTGAACGTAAACCTCGCCAACGAGAAAGCGACCGTCGAGTACCTCGTCGGCGAAGTTGATCTGCGGGACCTCCAGCGGGCCGTCGAGGGCGCTGGGTACAGCGTAGTTGAGGATAGGAAGGAGACCTCAGGCGAGGACGCGCACGAGCGCGAGTACAAGAAACTGCGGAACCGTTTCCTCGGGGCGACAGTGCTGACAACTCTCATCTTGTTCGGTAGCTTGCCCATGATGCTCGGGCTCATGCTGCCTGACCCGATGGGATGGCTGAACCTGGGTCTGCTCATGCTAGCGACGCCGGTGCAGTTCTGGGCTGGATGGCGCTTCTATAAGGGGGCTTGGGGTGCCTTAAGGCACGGGCAGGCCAACATGAACACCCTCGTGGCGGTAGGTACCAGCGCTGCGTACCTGTACAGCGCGGTCGCGACGTTGGCACCGCAGCTCTTCGCGGGCCGGGCAGACGTGTACTTCGACACCTCGGCTCTCATCATAACCCTCATCCTACTCGGAAGGCTTCTGGAGGCGCGGGCAAAGGGCCGAACCAACGAAGCTATAAAGAAGCTCGCAGGTCTTCAGGCCAAGACCGCGCGCGTGATTCGCGACGGTGAAGAGGTAGATGTTCCGGTCGATGATGTGAGTGTCGGGGACGTGGTGGTGGTTCGCCCCGGTGAGAAGATACCGGTGGACGGGCGGGTCTTAATTGGCGGGTCGGCCGTGGACGAGTCTATGATTACCGGCGAGTCCATACCTGTTAATAAGGGGCCTGGAGACGAAGTCATCGGCGCCACCATCAACGCCTCCGGGTCCTTCAGGTTCGAGGCCAAGAGGGTCGGCAAGGATACAGCCCTCTTCCAGATAATGAGGCTGGTTGAGGAGGCCCAGGGCTCGAAGGCCCCGATCCAACGCCTCGCCGACAAGATAAGCGGAGTCTTCGTCCCGATAGTCATAGTGCTCGCTACCGTAACGTTCTTGGTGTGGCTCCTCTTCGGGCCCGAGCCAGCTTTCACGCTGGCGCTCTTGAACTTCGTTGCGGTGCTCATCATCGCCTGCCCCTGCGCGATGGGACTGGCTACACCGACCTCGATCATGGTTGGTACCGGCAAGGGTGCCGAGTCGGGCATTCTCATAAAGGGCGGCGAGGCCTTGGAGGGCGCTCACAAGCTCGATACTGTCGTGCTGGACAAGACCGGCACCCTCACTCGTGGGAAGCCAGAGCTGACCGACTTGGTGGCCTCGAACGGTATCTCAGAGGATGAACTCCTGAGGCTCGTCGCCTCTGCTGAACGCACCAGCGAGCATCCTTTAAGCGAGGCCATAGTTAAGGGCGCCAAGCAGCGCGGCATCGCCCTGTCCGAGGTCGAGGAGTTCGAGGCCGTGGCCGGGGGCGGCGTGAGGGCCCGCGTCGAGGGACACGAGGTCCTCATCGGCAACCGCCGCTTCCTCACGGAGTCCGGCATCTCGGAGGACGGGCTGGTCCCCAGGAGTGAGAAGCTGGCGGCAGGCGGTAAGACCCCGGTGTTCGTGGCCGTAGATGGGAGGCC
>JALZFJ010000053.1 GCA_030867425.1 Actinomycetota bacterium
GCAACCTAGCAGGCGACCCCGAGTTCGCTGAGGTCGAGATAGAACTCGACGCACGGCTGTGGTCGTGGATGGAAGAGACCGACGACCCTCTGCTGGCCGGACCTGTAGCCTCGCCTGCCTATCGGCGAGCCCTTAAAGAGGACTGAGCTACAAGCGCCGCATACTTTGATTAGCACCCCGAAAGAATAGGGAATGCCAGCGCTCGCTCTTACGCCTCGTAACAACGATCTGGTCGAGCTACCTCAGCTGCATCCTCAGCAGCAGGCGGCTCGGGATCGCCTTGAATGCTGCTAGAGCTAGGTCGGTTTTTGTTCGGTCAGCCCCAGACTTCTTGCGCGGTCTCTACGATGAGGCGGAGCTTGTCCCACTGCTGCTCGCGGGTGAGGTCGTTGCCCTCGAACGTGGAGGAGAACCCGCACTGAGGGGAGAGGCAGAGCTGGTCTATATCCACAAACCGGCTCGCCTCCTCGATGCGCCGCTTGAGCTGGTCCTTGTCTTCTAGCTCGCCCCGCTTGCTCGTGACAAGCCCCAGGACGACCATCTTGCCCTCGGGTACGAAGCGCAGCGGCTCGAAGCCGCCCGAGCGCGCGTCGTCGTACTCGAGGAAGAAGCCGTCCACCTCCAGCTCACCGAAGAGGGCCTCGGCGACGAAGTCGTAGCCGCCCTCGGCCGCCCAGGAGGAGCGGTAGTTGCCGCGGCACATGTGGGTGGTGATGCTCATGCCCTCAGGCTTGTCCGAGATCGCCCGGTTAATAGTGCGGATATAGATCTCGTGCTGGTGCTCGGCGTCTCCGCCCAGCTCGTTGGCGACGCGCTCGCGCTGGCGGGGGTCGTTCAGGTAAGCGAGGCTGACGTCGTCGAACTGCAGGTAGGTGCAGCCGAGCTGGCCCAAAGCCCTGACCTCCTCGGCGTAGGCATCGGCCAGGTCCTCCCAGAACCCCTCGAGGTCAGGGTAGACCTCCTCGTCTATGGCCGCGCGGCCGCCGCGGTAGTGAACCATGCTGGGCGACGGGATGGTCTGCTTTGGCGTGGCGGTCGTGACCTGTTCCTTAAGGAACCGGAAAGCTTCGGTAAAAATCGGCTCTTGCAGCCCGACACGACGCTCCACTCGCAGCGCCGCCGGCGTGAACTCGAGGGTGCCCTCATCGTTGCGGAACTCGACCTTTATGTCGCCTTCGACCTTCTCGATCCCACCGAGCTGATAGATGAAATCCATGTGCCAGGAGGCGCGCCTAAACTCGCCGTCGGTCGCGGACTGGAGGCCCACCTCCTCCTGCATCCGCACGACCTCCCGGATCGCCTCGTCTTCGACGTCGCGCAGGTCTTCGGCCGAGATGCGGCCCGCCGCGAAGTCCTCGCGGGCCTGGAGCAACTCGGGCGGGCGCAACAGGCTCCCGACGTGATCTGCGCGAAACGGCGGCGTTGTTCGAATCAAGATGAATACCTCCTACTCGTCGTTCAGGACACCAATAAGTCTACTAAGGAGACTATGTCTTCGCCGGTGATACGCTCATAAAAGCGAGGGTGCGTTCCCCGTCGATTTAACGATGTGAGTGCTCATGTCCCTTCCTCAGATTCGTAGCAGCCTGCGGGCGTTTCCTTCGAATATACGCTCCCTTTCCGCATCGTCGAGGTCGATGGCCTCGAGGTTCGCGATGGTAGATCGGATGTAGGCCGGCCCCTTCTCGGGATCGAACGGTGTGTCCGACGCGAACAGCACGTGCTCGACGCCAAAGAAGTCGATGGAGCACCGCACGGCGTGCTCTGCGCCAAACATTGCGGTGTCGGCGTAGAACATCTTGAAGTAGTCGATCGGTCGTTTCGAGAGCGGGTAGTGATCGACGTCCTCCTGCTGCTCAGGCGGGGTACGGCTTCCCAGCTGATCCCAGCCTGGCCCAACCCGACCGGAGAAGTGCGGCGCCATGCTGCCGCCGTGGTGTATGAGGACCTTGAGCGTAGGATAGCGCTCCAGCACGCCGGAGAACACCATGCGGGCCATGAAGACAGCCGTATCGTACTCCCAGCCGAACACCCACCAGATCTCATATTTCGAGCGCTTCTCGGTAGGATAATCCGCCCACGATGAGTTACGAGAAGGATGGACCCAGATCATCCGATCGATCTCGGCCATGCGGGCGTAGATGGGCTCGAAGCGGGGATCGTCCATCGGCCCACCGTTGACGTGGGTGTAGATCTGCGCCCCGAGCGCGCCGAGCTCGCCGCACGCGTAGTCGATCTCCTCGACCGCCGCGTCGACGTCGTTCATCGGAAGGGAGGCGACGAAGCCGGCAAACCGGTCCGGATAGCGGCCGACGAGTTCGGCCATACCCTCGTTGCCGATGCGGGCGAACTCCCGCGCCACGGCCGGCGGCCCGATATCCTCCGGGGGCGGCGCGGGGATGCTGATGATCTGGCGATAGTCACCGAACTCGTCCATCTGTCGAAACCTAAGTTCGAGGTCGACCATCGCAGGGATCCCCGAAATCCGCTTCCGCAGATTGGCCGCTGCGGGGGCATCACCCAAGGAGTCGAACCTTTCGGCGTACTTTCCGGGCAAGAGGTGACAGAAGGCATCGATCTTCATATTATCCTCCCTTTAGCAGTATTGACGTTAGTGCTAGGCTCCAGAGCCTTGCAGCTGACCGGTAACGAGCGAGCCTGTTCTCTCACCGATCCCTTCGCCACGGTATGATTACCTGTTCCAGTTCGTTCAGAATGACCGTGAAAAGCACCCCGAGCACGGAGATTACAAGAATCCCAACATACATCGTCTCGACGGAGAAGATCTGCCAAGCGTTCCATATCATGTACCCTAGGCCACTCTTTGCGCCGACCATCTCGGCGATGGCGATCAGGATAAGGCCCAGACCAATTCCCAGCTTCACACCTGTCATAATGAGAGGCATGGCGCCGGGTAGGGCGACCGTTCTGAACACCTGCCAGCGACTCGCTCCGAAGTTCTTGCTGACGTCGTGGTAGATTTTGTCGATCTCGAGCACCCCTGCTGTGGTGTTGATGACGACCGGGAAGAACACGCCGATCGCCACCATGACGACCTTGGACATCTCCCCCAAGCCAAAGATGAGCAAGATCAAAGGGAGAACCGCGCTCTTTGGGATCGGGTACGTTGCGGCGATGAGCGGGTCGATCGCAGCACGTATTGGCCTGTAGAGTCCCATTATGAGTCCAAGAACAAGCGCTGGGATTCCTCCGAGAAGAAAACCGAAGAACAAACGCTGGAGGCTGACCCACGTATTGACCAAAAGCTCCCCGGACTGTACCAGTTCAACGAACTGCGAGGCAATGCGCGTGGGCGCCGGGAAGAACCGAGTGTCTAACAAGCCAACCTGGGCGGTGATCTCCCACAGCGCGAGCAGCGCAAGCGGTGACATAACCGCTAGGATGCGGTCTTTCGCCTGTCTACTAAGCCTGCGCTTGTCGGGTTTTTTAGCGCTAGGATCTGTTCGTGTTCTACGTTCCTCGGCCTGTGTTTCCATTCCTTACTCCTCGTTTGCCTGGGCTTGCTCCACTTCTTCCCGCAAAGAGTCCCATATTTGGTACACCAGTTCTCCGTATTCGGAGCTCGCCCGGAGCTCGAGCACTTGGCGCGGACGTTCGAACGGAACTTCGATGAGCGCTTTCGCTCTCCCCGGCCGCGCGGTCATGACCATTATTTGATCGCCCAGCGTAACTGCTTCATCCACGCTGTGGGTGATAAAGAGAACCGTCTTCTTGCTCTCTTCCCAGATTCTAAGGAGCTCCTCTTGCAGAAGCGTTTTGTTCTGCTCATCGAGGGCCGAGAACGGCTCGTCCATCAGAAGTATGTCGGGGTCGTTAGCAAAAGCCCGGGCGAGCGAGACCCTCTGCTTCATTCCTCCGGAGAGCTGGTGCGGGTATGAGTTTGCGAACTTCGAAAGCCCGGTTTTGTCGAGGTAACGACCGACGACTTCCCTAATTTCGGCTTTGGGTACGCCGCGCATCTTGAGACCGTACGCCGCATTGTCCCAGACGGTCATCCAGGGAAAGATCGACTCTCCTTGAAAGACCATCGAGTTGACCGGTTTATCGCTATCGCCGTGGTCTATCTCCATGGAACCGGATGTAATGGACTCGAGGCCCCCGAGAATGCGCAGCAGCGTAGTCTTGCCACAGCCGCTTGGCCCCACGATCATGAAAAACCTGCCGGAAGGGATGTCGAGAGAGAGGTTGTCGATCGCGGTAAGGGTTCCGTCCTTGGTGCTGAACTGCTTGGTCAGGTCCTTAATCCGGATTTTTGCGCTAGATCCCGACTTAGCTGCACCATCTTGAACCTTACCTGGGCTTCTTGCTCGACCGGCAGAATCTCCTTGTGAGGACGTTGTACCGCTACTCACTGGGGCTCCTTTCTCTTTAGAGATCGTTATATGCCCCGATAGTTACAGGCCTACTCATTCGCTCTGGTTAGGCTCATATGGTCCTAGCTCTTCGACTGCCGCATCCGTGAACGACGTATCGACCGTCTGTTCTGCCGTTACATCCTCATTCTCTAGAAGCCCTTGATCCTTCCAGGTCTGTAAGTCGCTCTCCATACCATCGACATTGAGCTCACCATTAGGGTCGATACCTGCTGCTTCCATATCGCTAATGAGCTCTGGGTCTGTAATATTCGAGTACTCAGCAATGATAGAGATGATCTCGTCCGCGTTAGGTCCTTGGATCCTGCCTTCTTCTAGGGCGTCGTTGAAGTCTCGGGCACCTTTTAGGTACGCGACCATGAACCCCGTGGCCAGGTCACCCTGTTCTGCAAAATCAGGGCCGTATATGATGGTCGCAACCTGCTGGTAAGGATAGAATTCATCTGCTCCAACCCACCGGACAGCGGCTCCGCTCTGGACGGCCTGGGTAACCGATGGCTCGGTTGTACTGCTTGCGTCTATCGATCCGTTTTCAAGGGCTGATACGTGGTCCGGGAAAGCTAGATATTCAGGCTGCAC
>JALZFJ010000056.1 GCA_030867425.1 Actinomycetota bacterium
GCGATGTGTATGAGGGAGCGCCCTTGCCCTACCGGTGGGGAGAATCTGTAGAGCTTACCGCCACAGAAGAAGTAGCCGCACCCATAGCCTCCAGCTCCGAAGTCGAGCGCCGAGTAACGACTGAAGAACTGCCCCAAGAAGCAGAGGCTGGTGAGGAGCTTGGCGAGGTCGAGGTCTTCGTTGACGGTCAGAGCATTGGACGTAGCGCGCTGGTTGCGAAAGAGGGTTACGAGGAGGCTTCCCTATGGGATAGGGCATTGTACTCAGTACGGGGGATAGCGGAGAGAGCTTTGGACGTAGCCAGACAAGCTTTGGAGTAGATCCAGAGCTAAAGGGGGCTGAATGTTCGCGAATGTTCGCTCCCCGGCGACCACCCTTCCTCCCGGCTCTCGAAGTTCTCAAAGTGGAAGGCGGTCCCCGAGCTACCTGCTCGAACCGTCCTCGAACCTACATGCTTCCCCGTGCGGCCCAGGCTACCTCCTTGCTCCCTCACTTACTCTCGTACCTACTTCTACACGCGAAGCCCTCTCTGGCGGAGAGGCACCTGTTCTCCCGGACGTCGCGAGGCCGGAGACCGCGGCGGGGAAGCAGCGCGCTATTTAGCCCTCGCCGTGCGGTCCTGACTCTAGCGGAGCCCGGAGAGAAGTCGCTGAGCCTCCTCGGCTACCTCCTCGTCGGCCATGACATTGTAGTGGTCGGCCTCCATGCCGCCCACCGAGGAGAAGTCCCGCCTCCCCCCGGAGGCCGCGTGGGAGATCAGCCCGATGATCGCACCCAGGATGGCCCCCAAGATAAGCCCCCAGAAGGCCAGCGCCAGCGCCGAGACGAGCGGGTCTATGAGGCTGAAGAGGCCTAAGATGAAGCCGAAGAAGAGGCCGACAAAGGCCCCCGAACTGGCCCCCTGTAGAGCGGCCCGCCCGTACCCGACACGCCCGGTCACCTGCTCGACGAACCGCAAGCCCTCGGCCACGATGGAGACCCGCTCCACCGCGAACCCCTCGTCGGAGAGGTGATCCACGGCTCGCTGGGCCTCCGCGTACGAGCCGTAGGAAGCCACGACTCGCCTCGGAGCCCGTTCCCCGATTCTGCGTTCCACGAAACCGTTCCTTCCGCTCGCTTTCGTTCGGTGTGATCTTACCCGCTTCTCGACAGAGTATGCTACATCCCCTACACCTTTCTCTACATCAGCGTGGGCATCTCGGGCCGAGCCGGATTTCGCGGGCGCCGGAGGCTTTCCGGTGCTCCTCTGGTCGAGTAGTGTGGCCTGATGGTTCCCTTGCTGCGCTGTCGGACTTTACGACAAGCATCTAGCCAGCGAGGGCTATCAGGACAAAACAGGTCACGTAGAGGTTGATCAGGAAGCTCTTGAAGCTGATATTGGCGGTGCCGCGCTTCTCCCGGCGCAGAAGACCCATCCTCAGGATGCCAGTGAGCAGAGATCAGGAAGGTTTGCTGCTCGACGGCGCCGTAGATAGAGCATTCTCGGTAGGCGAAGTCCGAGAAGGCTATCCCCGACCGCGCCCCGATGGTTGCTGTAGATGGCGTTAGCCTCGGCATCGAGTTCCTTGATGTGCCTCAAAGCCCCCTCGTCGCCCTGCCCGCTGGCGAAGGTCTTGCAGAGGATCTCGACCTGCCGCCGCAGGATCGAGCTCTCCAAAGAAGCTCGCCTCTCGTACCAGCCCTTCACCAACTCGTACTCGTCCTTGTCGGCGAAGAGCTTGTTGTAGGCCATCCCGACGTGGACCAACTTCCCTTGAGCCTCCTCCTTGCCAGTGGTCGCGAGGTTCCACCAGGTCTCGCTCGACACCTTCTCGGCAGGCGCCGACTTTCCTCCAAACGGGTCAGCGGCGGTCGCGCCAGGCGGCGCGGTTGCGGCGGGTGCCGAGGTAGATCACGGCGAGCAGCACGATCATGCCGACGGTGGCAAACTGCACGAGGCCCGTCGGGCCGCCCGAGCCACCCACGACGAGCACCGCCACGAAGACGAGCGCGATGCCCGCCCACC
>JALZFJ010000186.1 GCA_030867425.1 Actinomycetota bacterium
TGCCTGCTGCACGGTGTACTCGTAGCCTACAGTGTCGATTACTACATCCACCCCTTCTCCGCCGGATTCAGCCACCAGCTGCCCATGAGTATCGGGATCGTCCGCTCGACGGGCGTCCAGACCGAGGCCACGCGCAACTTCGACGGCCTGTTGAGAGGTGTCTAGACCGACCGCCAGCGCCCCGGCGGCACGCGCTATCTGCAAGACGTGGATGCCTACTCCACCCAGGCCGATGACGACGACGCGGGAACCAGCCGCGACCTCACCCCTAGTAATGGTGGCTCGGTAGGCGGTTCCTAGCGCACAGGTCATGGGCGCGGCTCGGATTGGGTCTATGGAGTCGGGCACAGCGACGACCCTGTCGAGGGGCACGAGAAGGCGGTCTTGAAAGCCGCCGGAGTGTGTGAAGCCGACCCAAGCCTGAGGGTTGACGCAGAGGTTATCCTCGCCCGCCCGGCACCGGGAGCAGCCCTGGCACGGCCAGACGTGATACACAACCACGTTCGTCCCGGGTTCGAGTGCGCCCGGCGGATCGGTATCGAGGATTTGCCCGCATATCTCGTGGCCCGGAAGGTGCGGCAGCTTGAGTTCTTTGCTGAAAGGCATCTGCCCATGGGCCGTTTTGACGTCGCTGAAACACACGCCACACGTCAGCACCTCGATGAGGGCATGGCCGAAGCGAAGTTGGGGTTCCGGGACTTCGATCTTTTCGAGGGGTGCGCCGTATTCGGTTATGGCCATCGCTCTCATTGGGCGACGCTGCCATGGTCGAGGATGACCTTCAGCGAACTGCTCTCGCTGCTCGTGGCTATCGCCTCCTCGGCAGATTCGAGAGGAAAGGTGTGCGTGACCAGCGGATCGAGCTCGACGGTTCCTGCGGTAACAAGCCCAATGGATGCGGGAAAATCCTCCGGCTTTGCTGCCCTGGGATTCGCCAGCGACAGCTCCTTATAGTAGAGCTGGTAGAAGGGGAGCTCGCCTGCGACTTCGGTGATAGTGCCGAAGACTACAATCCGCCCTCCGACGCGCACCAGGTCTATGGCCTGGGCGAGCGTCTCGGTTTTGCCAACACACTCGACTACTAGATCCGGCCCCTGGCCCTGGGTGGCTTCCACCACCTGTTCTTTGAGCGCAGGTTCGGAGGGATCGATCACCAGATCCGCACCTAGACGGACTGCGAGAGATCGTTTGGATTCGCTCCGGGTGATCCCTATGATGGGGTGGGCTCCCCGCGCTCTCGCAAGCTGCAGGTGCAGTAGCCCACTAACCCCAAGGCCCAGCACCACTACCGAGTCCTGCGGAAACAGCTGCGTCTGCCGCTGCGCGTGAAGACAGGTCGTGAGCACCTGCAGCAGAGGCGCGATTCGGTCGTCAAGCTCCTCCGGAATCGGATAGACGTTACGTGCCGGTACGGCGAGGAGGTCGGTAAGGGCGCCATCGCGGTCGCGACCCATCAACTCCGCCCTGCCGCACACGTTTTCCTGCCCCCTGAGGCACTGGTAGCAGGTTCCGCAAAACACGTTGGGGTCGACCACGACCCTAGTTCCGTGAGCAAGCTCCGGTGTCGAGCTCTCAAGGATACCAACCATCTCGTGTCCGAGGACCAGGGGATAGTCGACGGCGACCTTGCCGCTGAAGATGCTGACATCGGTACCGCAGATACCAGTGGCCCTGATGCGTACCACAACGTCCTCTCCACCGACCGTCGGCTCGGGGCGCGTCACGAGGCGGAGGCTCTCCGGTGATTCGAGGACTACTGTGTGCATGCCAACCACTCTCCTTAAGACTGGTTACACTACTGTTGATCAACGAAGGTAGTCGCCGTGCGATGCTTTTCGGAAAAGTCCGTAAGGAGAAGGCACTCTCGTGGTTGAGAGCCTCTCTCATGCTTTACTCAGGCGGTTCCGCGGCTAGCGGAACCGCCGTCTCTGCACCCCCCATGACCTTTCCTGCGTCTCTACTCTTCCCACCAGTACGAGGGGTGCTCGCAGAGCGTCGTGATCGCGTTCCCGTCCTCCGTGATCACGATGTTTTCCTCAAGGCGCACGGCCTGCTCCAGTCCTGGGCGACTGGCGAAGGTCTCGATAGCGAAGTACATATTTGGTTTGATCTCGGCCGGATAGTCCAGCGAGTAAGCACGGGATACCCACATGCCCTCGTAGAGTGAGAGTCCTATTGAGTGCGCGAACTGCTGAAGCGAGACGCTGCCATACTTGTCGTCGTCGTATTCAGGGAACCTCTTCGCAACGTCAGCAGTCGTATTGCCGGGCTTCATCTCCTCGATGGCTGCGTAGAGGGACTCGTAGCATTCTTTGTAGAGATCTTTATCCTTAGGAGACGGTTTCCCATCCACCTTCCAGCAGCGTACGAAATCGATGAAATACCCGCCTGGCCCGACGGCATTTATGTCGACGATGACGTTATCTCCCTGACGGAACGGCTTGTCCGTGTGCCAGCGACGATACGGGTTAGTGTTCCCTCCCGAGGCGCAGATGATCTCGTAGACGAAGTCGAAGCCCGAACGATACAGGTGCTCGTTAACTTTGGCCGTGATCTCGGACTCGGGAACGCCGGGCTCGGTCCACCTCTTCATCGCCCTCCACATCGCTGCGTCACCGTGAGTCGCCGAGATCTTGAGGCACTCGATCTCGTCCCCGGTCTTGATGACGCGCGCTCCCGACATGACCGGCCAGGCATTGATCAGGTTCACGCCCTTCTCCTTGAGAGCCTCGTAGGCTTGGAAGTCCAGGGTGTCCATGCCAACTCGTCCGTCCGCAACCCCGTGCTCCTTCAGCACGTCGACGATGGAGTCGGCCATCCTCCGCGCCATCATCTCTTCGGCCCCTTCAGCCCACTTCCACGTAATGGCCGGTCGTACGTCGTTGAGCCAGGGAGCGTCGATCTCGGCGCAGACCTTGTCGGAGCCAACGGTCTCGAAAAGAACCGGCTCGCCTCCTCGGGGCAGCACTGCATACCGGATGAAGATGTTGTTCTTCCAGTTTCCCTGGAATACACCGGTTACGTAGCGAATGTTCTCGCCCACGAACAGGATGAGGGCATCTACGTCGTGCTCTTCCATCTTATCGAGCGTTCGCTGGAGGCGCTCGCGGCGCATACGCCCGAAGTCGACCCGAGCCTGCCAATCTGTATCCGTAGTCGAGAAGACGCGCCGAGGCGAGTACTCATGTTTCGTATCTAGAAACTCGTGTTGCACCTATATCCCTCCTTGATTTGGGCGTCCATTGTGCTTTCCGCGGCCTGTTCCTGATCTCCCTGTGTTTAGCGGCACTAGCACCACCTCTCGTCGATCCAGCCGAGGACTCGCTCGAGCGTTGTGGACATTCCCATGTGTCCAATGTCGCTGCCTCCAGCTGTGCGTTGCGTCAATCTCGAGGATAGTCCGGGAGCGTCCTGGAGACTGCAGGTCGTGCGGGTGCATGTGTGCTTCCTTCATCACCAGGCGGTCCAGCCTCCATCGACCAGAAGCGTATGACCGGTAACCATCGCGCCCGCCGGGCTGGCGAGGTACACGGTGGCGGCCACGACATCCTCTACCCCGCCTACGCGGCCCAGAGGTATGCGCGAGAGGATGCGCTCACGCCATTCTGGATCCTCGAGTGTGCTACGTGTTAGCTCAGTGGCTATGAACGTGGGCGCGACCGCGTTCACGGTAATCTCGTGTTGCGCTAGCTCGATCGCGAGTACCTTAGTCAGAAGGATCACTCCACTCTTACTGGCTCCGTAGGCCGACCGCTCTTCGATACCGACTACTCCTGCTTGCGAGGCAACGTTGATGATGCGCCCGCCTTCGTTCCGGGCGGCCATATGACGTGCGGCGGCCTGAGCGGCAAAGAAGGTGCCCTTGAGGTTCGTGTCGATCACACTATCCCAACTAGCCTCATCGACTTCGAACACGCTCTGCGGAATGTTCAGTCCGGCGTTGTTGATCAGGAGATCTAGATGCCCGAACTCTGAGGCAACGCGATCAATACTTGCCCTCACTGATGCCACATCAGTAACGTCCATGACGGCTGGGACAGTGCCCAAGTGCTCAGCTAGCTGCGCAGCGGACTTTGAGTCACGGCTCGTGCCGACTACAGTTGCACCAGCCTCTCGGAGCCCTGTAGCGATCCCGGCGCCCAGACCTCGGCTTGCACCGGTTACTAGAGCAACCTTCCCATCAAGCTGGAAAGACAGGCTCATCAGGCTCCTTCCTCGTCGTCCGAAACCCACTTATTTAGACGATTCACTGTGGCCTCAGCTACCTTCGTCGCTGTACTCCCGCCAGAAGCAGCTGAAGGTAGCTGCACTGGGCACGCTACAGGTAGCCGCCCTATGTGCTCATCGTCCGCTCCGCGCCGGCTGGCAGCTGCCCCACCTGCCTTCCGCGCAGGCCCAGCATCTGCCTCGCCTCGTCCGGGGTAGCAGGTTCGCGGTCGAGCTCGCGGGCAATGCGCACGGTGCGTTCGACGAGCTGTGCATTATTCTGCAGCGGCTCGCCTCGCCGGTAGTAGACGTTGTCCTCCATTCCGACGCGCACGTTCAGCCCCATGGCAAGCCCGATGGTCGTCATGGGCAGCTGCGTGGGACCCATCGAGGTCACGTTGACACGGAGATCTTCTTGGGGCACCGGTAAGTCCCGCAGTCGGTCCACCATGTCTAAAAGGTTCCGCGGTGTCCCCCGCTGGCCGCCCTGAGTCGGCGTATGGAGGACGAAGTTGATCGTGTGAGGCGGCTCGAAGACCCCCAGGCCCAAGAGGTAGTCGACCTCTTCTAGCATCGCGCTGTTGTAGACCTCTAGCTCGGGCTTTACGTCACGGGCGTGGATCTCGTGGGCGAAGCGCTCGATATCCGAGCGGTGGTTGGCGAAGAAGACCTGTTCACCCCGGATGAAGAAGTTCAGAAGCCCCATGTTGAGCGAGCACATCTCGGGCGCGAGGAACACGGTGTTCAATCGCTCCTCTACCGATAGCAGGGGGCTGCCCCCGGTCGTAAGCTGAATAACGGCGTCGGTTTCAGAGCACAGGCGCTCATGCAGCTCGCTGTATATGGCTTGGTCCATGGTATTGGAGCCGTCGGGGTTGCGAGCGTGCACGTGCAGGATCGCAGCTCCCGCATGCCAAGCCTCAACCCCTTGCTCGACAATCTCGTCCGGCTGCTCAGGGAGATTAGGGTTCGCCTCTTTACCGTGGATTCCTCCGGTCAGGGCGCAGGTGATGATCACGGGGTCATTGCCGGTTCTGTTCATCCAGACCTCCTATAACCTACGCAACTTAGGAAGGTACTAGCTCTCTTCCTTTGATCCTGAGCTCGTCGTCGATCTCCTCTATAGATTTACCTCGGGTTTCGATCCCGAGGACGACGTAAGCCAGACCCGCTAGTATCCCGAAGCAAGCTAGGTAAATAAATCCTGGGGCGAGGGCCTCTATCGTGGCCCCCGGGTTCACCACATCGCTAGATCCTGCGATGAGGGCCAAACCAGCGGGCCCGATTATCTTACCTATGCCCCCGAAACCGTAGGCCGATCCCATGCCGGTCGTCCGGAGGTTTGTGGGCCAGACCTCGGCCGAATACGGACCGACGAGCGCAAACCCTCCATCGGTGAAGAAATACGCCAGCACAATCATCAGATAGAACACGGATAGGCCAGCAAGGGTTGCATCGTAAGGCAGAATACCAGCAAGCACCAGAAAAAGGGCTGCGCCAAAGCCCACTAACCCGCCTGTAAGCTTCCGGCCGATCGCTTCAGAGACAAGCGCGAATACTATCCGACCGACAAAGGCCGAGAGGCCGACGAAGATGAACATGAACGACGCCTGCGCAGGGGAAACGCTAAGCACGAGCACGAGCAGGGTCGGACCCCACAAAACTATACCGTATGTGGCGGTCTGCATACCCAGATTCCCCAGCCAGGAGACCATCAAGCTTCGCGGATAACGGAACAGTTCGCGCCAGCTAGTTCGGACGGTTGGGACTTCTTCTGGAACCCTGACTTCTTCGGGTGGAATCTTGAGCGCCCATCCGATCGATTCCTTCGCCTTATCGTGGTGGCCGTTGTTTATCAGCCATCGAGGAGATTCCGGGACCGAGGTGCGGATGTAAAGGGAGAGCAAAGCGGGAACCGCTCCGATGAGCACGAGACCTCGCCAACCGATGGTGGGTGCTAGAAAGGCGGCGAGGGAGCTGCCTAGAACGATACCGCCCAATGGGATGGCTATACCGACCAGGCCACCCATTAACCCACGCTTGGATGAGGGCACGAACTCCTGGACCAGCGGCATATCGACGCTGTAAAGGCCACCTACGCCAAGGCCTACAAAAAAGCGAAGGAGTCCCAGTAGGAACCAACCACCTTCCGGGACGAGCGCCAGGGCGCCGGTGAAGATAGAAAAGTTAAGAACGGTGGCTATAAAGACCTTCCTTCTTCCGATCTTGTCCGCGATGTAGCCCCACAGATAACCTCCTACTATGGCGCCTACACCAGAGGTCAACACGAGAAACGCGGTCTGGGCGTAGGTGAGCTCCCACGGTCCAACAATAAAGCTCAGTATGAACCCAAGCATAAAGAAATCGAAGAACTCGAGCATGTCCGCCAGGATCGCCGCTATCAGGATGCCATATTGGCGCCTAGTCATCGGCCTCTGGTCAATCTGCTCGAAAGTAG
>JALZFJ010000227.1 GCA_030867425.1 Actinomycetota bacterium
CTTCTCTCACTCCAAGAGGTCTGCCAGGAGCTTGGGATGAGTAAGGGGTGGGTTTATCAGAGGATAAGGAGCGGGGAGATACCGCACCTCAAGCTTGGGCACAACATCAAAGTCAGGCGCCAAGACCTAGAAGCATACCTCCAAGCACAACGGCGCGAGTCAATCGAAGAGTAACTAGCCTCTTCTTCTACTTGGCATATGTCCGCCCCCTGTCGCGCTTTTGCGACCGTTGCCATGCTCTCTGCGCAAAAACTAATATACGCCTATTTGATGTTCATCAACCTATTTAGTTCAACTACTGCCTTAAGAAAGGGATTTCTTCTAATAAATCTTGACATCTAGGTCATTTACGGTCATAGTTGTTGTTCAAAACCAGCTACCGTAGAGGCACAGAACTTCGTCCCTTTAGATGGGCGCTTGGGGGGAACGGAGCCAGTGGCGCAACCGGCTACTAGAAATAGTGGCCGGTTTTGTTTTGTAGAGAAGGGAAAGGAGGTGAAGGATGAGACGTATTATCTTGGTGCCTCACCTTACCCCTCCAAGTTTCCGGGAAGACGCCTTGTCGGCAACCTGGTGAATAGAGGTGACCCTAACCCTGGTTAGGCGCTGGCTCCTCTATAGGTGCGCCGGGTGATTCCCACCGCCCGCGGACACGGCAGTGTATAAAGGACCAGACCCTTTAGCGAGGCACTTTTATTTGCTGTGCATTCGAGGGGATTTTGGGAGCTGCTGTATCTTATCTGACGTCCGGATTCCCGCGAACCCCACATTCACAAAGGTGCAGCCCTCGAAGGTACAGTTTCGGGCCAGGGTCGCTCCGATCACCCTGGGACGATCGGGCGGAATCTCCCACAGTAAAGTATCTGGGTCTCCTACTCCTAAGCTGGTGTTGGCGAAGGTCGAACCCTGGGGACGAGCACCGCCGGTCCCTTTAGATTACAACCCTCGAACACGAAGCCATCGAGAACTCCTTGTTCTCCAGCAAGTTCTGCGATTCGGACACGGCGTCGCGGTAGACGTCATCGCCCGGTTGCACGCTTCCTCTCTTTCATCGAAGCAACTGTGAGCGTATGACAGCCCTCAAGGAGATTGTAATGGGTCGACAGATGAAACGCAGAATCAGGCGAGGTAAGGAATCAGGAGCGGAATCACCCTGTGAGCGGTGCGGTCTTGAATACGCCCCAGTATGGTGTCGAGGGCCCACTCTTGGGCTCGGGTGGGGTTGCTTGGCCAGAGGTGACGGTGAAATTCCCGAGAGGTGAGCCTCTCGGATGGATAAATTCGGAGCGTTGCAAGGAAGCCGAATGAGGGCTTGAAGGGTGAGTCCTGCCGTCGCCGGCTCTTCTTCTTGTGTGCCGGATGCTTCGCCTCTCCTTGCGATCTTGCGCGACGAGACCGGTGGGGATTTAGTTGAGCCTCTTTTGAGAGAGGTTTGCATCTCTAATGGGATAATTCACTCGCGGCCACCGTCCGAACGAGCGTGACAGACCGGTGGGACCGCGCCTCGTACGATCCAGAACGGCCAGGGCGAGGGGGTTCGTAGCCCGAAGGCTACCGCGCTTGCGCTTTGCGTGGCTTTGAGCTACTAATTCTGCACCGGAGGGCCGCGAGTGCGTAGTAGCGTTGCAGATTTGGCAAACAACGAGGCCGACCGTAAGGACAATCAACACATCTTGGATACCTTTGAGGTCGACTGCGGCGCAATCTAGGCCCCAAGACCAGGGAAAGGGGTGCCGAGTCAAGGGCGAAGGGGCGATGGACAAAACCGAAGCCGGATAAGGGGGCAAAGAAAGGTGAGCCGGGGGATACTAGTAGGGCGCGGGGCGCTCGCTGTACTCCTCGGGGTTCTACTCGTCTTCGTGCTCGTCCTCGGGGTACTTCTTACGGGCTGCGCCCGCACCGAGGACGATGGGGCCGATAACGCCCCGAACACCCCCTCGCAACCGGCCGAAGAAGCCTCGGGTACAGAGCCGTCGCCGTCGAACGTTGCCGAGGCCGCGGCAGCCGAAATTGACGAATCCTCGCTCCGTGAGGATCTGGCACGCCTGACAGGCGCTTCCCCCGCCCCGCTCTCGGGTGGCGCGACCACGATCGCCGAGCGCGGAAGCGAGGACGGAAGGAGGGCGGCCGCCCAGTACATGAAGGAGTCCTTCGAAGCGGCAGGCTTACCCGCCCGCATCCTCGAGTTCGCTTACAACGGCAAGCGTGGCTTTAATGTAGAGGCGGATTTGCAGGGGAGCGAGGGCGAGAAGCACCTGTGGATGACCGCGCATCTTGACTCCGTCTACAACCCCGGGGCGGACGACGATGCGAGCGGGTTGGCCTCGATCCTTTCGACCGCCAGGGCGCTAAAAGAGCTTGACCCGAAGCACACCGTCCACTTCGTAGCCTACGACCTTGAGGAAGATTACCTGGTCGGGAGCTCCTTCTACGTTAGAAGTATCGTGAGCGCCATCCGCGAAGAAGAAGGCTACCAAGCGATTATCGGGAACATTCAGAGCGATATGGTTGGCTATGATGGCGAAGGCGAGCTCGACGTGACGATGGAAACCTGCGACCGGGCCGGTCCCATCGACGAAGCCATCCTGCGCGCTTCGGAGATGACTGATCCGCCGCTCACGCTCATCGAAGAGTGCGACATCTCTTCCGACCACGTACATTTCTGGGATGCCGGGCTCCCCGCGATCCTGCTGATCGACGACCCGAAGAGAAGCTATCCCTGGTACCACGAGCCCGGCGACACCATGGACAAGCTGGACTTCCCTTACCTGCGATCCATGACCCAGCTGACCGCGGCCGCGGCCGCGCTGCTCACCGTCGCCCCGGAGAGCGAAGCCACCGTTGAGCAAGTTATGCCGCTGTGCGGAACGACCGGAGAGCTCCAACGACCACCTTGCCCTACTGGCTAATACCTTTGCGAACACCGCCATAACAGAGTGTTTTGTCGATGGTGGCAGGAGTTGGGAAAATGGTGCTCCGTTATGCCACTGCCGTCGAAGATACCTATTTGGCAGCAGGATGCAGAACTGCTTACAGATCGGCTCGATGACGTATGATTGGATCGCGGGTACGGGCTCTTTCTCCTTTGTCGGGAAGCTTTAGCAACTCTCTATATGATTGAACATCCTGTCCCCACCTTACAAGTGAAAATGCTGCGGCCCCGGTTCCTCCGCTTTATACAAGGAGCGGGTGGAGACCCGGTAACCGCCAAGGAGATCGAAGACTTCGTGCAGACCCGCCTGGACGCAAACCGCCAAGTGAACGAGTTGGAGACGCTGCACAGTGAGTTGGACGCCGAGCTTGGGAGCCTGTTTATCCGGCTTTTGGAGTACAACGAGGACTTTGAAGTCTTGCAAGAACTCGAAGGGTCCAACGGCGAATTCTCCGCGGCCGAACTGGCCGAACAGCGGCCCCTGCTGGGCCTGTACGGCGGCGAGGTCGAAAAGCGGCTGCCGCCGGGGACGGTGAGCGCTGAGTACGTCGGCTGGCGGCAGATGTACTGGGAGCGCAAGATGGCGGAGGCGCCGTACGGGACGGTCGAGCACGCCGTGGCCGACCGAGCCTACACCCGCTACGGTCTTATCCTGGACGAGATCTTGAAGGAGCAGGCGGGTAGAGTTTGAAGAGCGGCATAGTCGTTGGTCACCGGCGTGGCCTTCGACTTTCTCTTTTAGCATAGAGCGGAGCTGTAAGGAGAACAGCTCTACACTCTCCTGCAGCCACTAGCTCAAAGCACACAGCTTGCGTCCCATTACCTTGTGGGCTCGGAACCAGAGTTCGGACTACTTTGTGGTTTTGGAACGCGGCGGGAAAACGGCGCTCATCGCAAGAAGTCCTCCCCCGGTAGCCCGTTTGTGTCCACCCCGAGCCAGGCGGCGACCGTTGCTCCGAGGTTCGCGAAGCCCCCCTGTATACCGAGGTCGCGGGGTTTTCCGCCGCCGGCGACGAGGAGCGGGACGCGTTCTCGGGTGTGGTCTGTACCAGAAAAGGTCGGGTCGTTGCCGTGGTCGGCGGTGATGATCAGCAGATCGTTGGCTGTGAGTGCTTGCAGGAGCTCCGGTACCCGCTCGTCGAAGCGTTTGAGGTTCTCGGCCATACCGTCCGGGTCGCGGCGGTGGCCGTACTTCGCGTCGAAGTCTACGAGGTTGGCGAAGATCAGGCCGGATTCGGTGTGGGTGAGGGCTTCGAGAGCGGCGTCGACCTTCGCCGTGTCGTCGGGCTTGCCGGGGAGGTGCTCCGTTATGCCCCTGCCGTCGAAGATGTCCCGGATCTTGCCGACCGCGACGACTTCGTGGCCGGCATTCTTGACGCCGTCCAGGTACGTACCCGAAGGCGGGGTGATGCCGTAGTCGTGGCGGTTGTCGTTCTCCCGCTCGTAGGCGCCCCGCTCGCCGTGGTAGGGTCGGGCGATAACCCGCTCTACCAGTATTTGCCCCTCGCCGATGAGCATCTCGTGGGCTTTCTCGCACGCGGCGTAGAGCTCTTCGAGCGGGATCACCTCTGTGTGGGCGGCGACCTGGAAGACCGAGTCGGCGGAAGTGTAGACGATCCAGGCACCGGAGGCTTCCTGCTCTGGCCCAAGCTCCTCGATGATCTGGGTGCCAGAAGCGGGCCTGTTCCCGATGACCTTCAGCCCTGTCTCCTTCTCGAAGCGCCCTATGATCTCCTCCGGGAATCCGTCCGGGTAGGTCGGCAACGGTTCTTCGAGCACGATGCCCATCATCTCCCAATGCCCGGCTAGGGTCGCCTTAGCTGCCGAACGCTCTTCCATGAGACCGTAAGAGGCTTTCGGGGAGGCGACGGGCGGGGTTCCTTCGATCTTTATGGCGTTGCCGAGTCCCAGAGAGCGCAGGTGTGGCAGCTCAAGACCGCCTACCCGTCGAGCGGTGTTGGAGAGGGTGTTTGCGCCTTCGTCGCCGAACTCTGCAGCGTCCGGAGCGTCGCCGGCGCCGACGCCGTCGAGGACTATGATCGCGGCCCTGCTTCCCACCTCTCTCCTTCCGTTTTTGGACGAGCATCTGGGTGACTGCGGCCCCACCCCTACGACGCCATATTACATCTACGCCCGAATCCTGGTAAAGGCGCCAGAGAATTGCGGCTCCCCATTCGGGGTAAGACTCAATAGGATATGACCGATCCGGAGAAGAGACACGAGGTCTCGGCGACCGTGCGTGAGGCTACCCCTAAAGACGCCGAGACCCTGCATGCTCTCAGCGTGGAGCTCGCCTACGCCTTGGGAGATCGGAGGCCTAGGCTCGAAGCGGTTCGAGCACGGCTGCGAGATCTCTTGGAGGAGCCGCGGGCGCGGGTGCTGGTGGCAGAGGGCGAGGGCGGGATCTTGGGGGCGGCGAGCCTCTGGATCAAACCAGATTTAGCCCATGGCGACACCGTGATCGAGGTGCCGATGCTCGTCGTCTTCGAAAGCTCCCGCCGCCAAGGCGTAGGCAAGCTCCTCGTCGAGAAGGTACAGGCAATCGGCGCCGCCGAGAACGCCGCCCTCATAGAGCTCGTCGCCACCCGGCAGAATAAGCCCGCACACGCCTTCTACCGATCCTTGGGCTTCGTCGAGACCGACCATGTGGCCCTCGAGTTCGTCGGCGAAATGCGGGACCCGCCGGACGTCGAAGGGTAGGTCGAGCCCCGTTAACCTGCCAAGGCTGGGGAGAAGGCCAAGAGGAGGAGGCTGGTCACGACTAGGCACGAGAGAAAGGCCCGGCCGAAGCTGATCTCCTTGACCATCGCGAGCCCGACCGCGAGCAACAAAACCCCAGCGTAGGCCGCCGCCAGCCACCGCAAACCAGGCACCGCCGTGAGCGGCAAGAGGTAGCCGAAGGGGTAGGCGAGGACGCGCCAGGTGACGGCGTAGCCGTACCGGCCCCCGTAAGCGATGAGGTGGTACAGCCCGGCAAGGACCAGGGAGAGCGGCAGAGACAAGACGAGGGCCGCCAGCGCCGCTACTACCCCCTCGGCAAAGAACCATGCGAGGGCCGCCAGAAGGCTTGAGAAGATCAGGAAGAGGCTCGGGGCACGAGGGTCCGGGATCTTGGGCAGAAGCTCGAAGAAGCGGATCGGGTGCACCAGCAGCCTACCGAGAAGCCTGAGATAGCTCGAAAAAGGCCGCGAGACGTCCCAGTCGCTCGCCCCGCCACGGATCGTGTCCCGGTTGTACCCTCGCTTCGCCACGGCAAAAGTATAAAGCTGCCAGCTTGTGAATGTCTTAGAGTATTGCGGGCGTGTCCTCGCAGGGGGAGTTTGATCGGGTGTCGGAGTACCTGGGCACACAGCGCTGGCGGAGCTTCGTTCGTTTGGTCGTCTCCAACCTCGTTGCCTACCGGGCGGGGAAGATGGCCGAACGGTACTCTTTGCTAGCCTTCGACGCCAGCCATCTGGCGAGCGCCGCGCGGCTCCGGGAAGAAGTCGTCGACCTGCAGTTCCTGGCTTTCAACGCCAGGTTCGTCGCGGCAGGGCGCGGATCTTTGGTACCGATGTACGAGAGGGCGTAAGCGTCCAGAAGCGCGGCGGAGTCCGGGCGCCTGTCCTGTAAAGCATCCCGGATCATCTATAATCGACTGAGGCCACGCATACGAGTTTCAGAGAAGAGGTTGCGAGCATGGCGAACGATCCTTTCGGCGCGCGAAAGACACTAACTACCGGTTCCGGCGACATAGAGCTCTATAGCCTCAAGACATTGGATGAGGAGGCGAGCGGAGATGTGTTCTCCCTACCGTTCTCGATCCGGGTGATGCTGGAGTCTCTCTTGAGGAACTGCGGTGGCAGCTTCGTCTCCGAGGAGGACGTGGAGGCTTTAGCAGAGTGGCCCGAGTCGGTCGGAGGGGAGCTCGCTTATCTCCCGGCGCGCGTGGTGATGCAGGACTTTACCGGGGTTCCGGCCATCGTGGATCTGGCGGCGATGCGCAGCGCGATGCAGAGCGTGGGGGGGGACCCGAAGAAGATCAACCCGCTCGTCCCGACCGACCTCGTTATAGACCACTCCGTCCAGGTGGACGCCTTCGGCTCTCCGGCCGCCCTGCAGTTCAACGCCGAGCGCGAGTTCGAGCGCAACCGCGAGCGCTACGAGTTCTTGAAGTGGGGCCAGCAGGCCTTCGATAACTTCACCGTGGTGCCGCCCGCGACCGGGATAATCCACCAAGTCAACCTTGAGTACCTTGCCCGCGTTGTCGAGGTGAAGGATGACGTCGCCATGCCGGACACGCTCGTGGGCACCGACAGCCACACCACCATGATCAACGGCCTCGGCGTCCTTGGCTGGGGAGTGGGGGGCATCGAGGCCGAAGCCGTAACCTTGGGACAGCCCTACTACATGCTCGTCCCCGAGGTCATAGGCTTCAAGCTGACCGGCGCTCTGCGCGAGGGCGTCACCGCGACCGACCTTGTCCTCACTGTGACGGAGATGCTCCGCGGGCACGGCGTCGTCGGCAAGTTCGTCGAGTTCTACGGCGAGGGTTTGTCAAAGCTCTCGCTGCCCGACCGGGCGACGATAGCGAACATGGCCCCCGAGTACGGGGCGACCTGCAGCTTCTTCCCGGTGGACGCCGAGACGACGAAGTACCTCCTCGGCACGGGGCGCGACGAGGAGCTGGCTGAGCTGGTGGAGGCGTACACGAAGGAGCAGGGCCTCTACCGCACCGACCAGACTCCGGACCCGCGTTTCACCGAGTCTTTAGAGCTCGATATGGAGACGGTCGAGTCAAGTCTCGCCGGGCCTCGCCGTCCGCAGGACAGGGTCGCCCTCGCCGACGTGCAGCACGCCTTCCGTCAAGCGCTGGCGGAGATGACCGGCTCGGAGAACGACGGCCCCCAGGCGAGCGGCGGCCCCAACCAGGCCGAGGGCACGTATGGTGGTGCGATCTCCGATGGGTCTGACTACACGGCGAACGACGTCGAGTCTTACCCGGCGAGCGACACCCCGGCAGAGGTCGCAGGCGTTATCGGCGATGGTGAGCCGGATACCACGGCCGGTGGCGATCCTCGCCCCGACGCTCCCGAGGCAGCTCCCGACGGGGACGTTAGGGTCAGCCTCGACGGTGAGGAGGCGATCCTTAGGCATGGATCCGCCGTTATCGCCGCGATCACGAGTTGCACGAACACCTCGAACCCTTCGGTCATGATCGGGGCCGGGCTCCTCGCCAAAAAAGCCGTAGAGAAGGGCCTCGAAGTGGCACCGCACGTGAAGACGAGCCTGGCGCCGGGCTCGAAGGTGGTGACGGAGTACCTAGAGACCTCAGACCTCTTGCCGTACCTGGAGGAGCTAAAGTTCGACGTCGTAGGGTACGGTTGCACTACGTGCATCGGGAACTCAGGTCCCTTGCCGGAGGAGATCTCGAAGGCTGTCGAGGAGAACGACCTTGTCGTCGCCGCGGTCCTCTCCGGCAACCGTAACTTCGAGGGGCGCATCAACCCAGACGTGCGAGCGAACTACCTGGCCTCCCCGCCGCTCGTCGTCGCCTACGCCCTCGCGGGGACGGTAGATATAGACCTCGCGAACGATCCCCTGGGGAAAGACGAAGCCGGCAACCCCGTCTACCTCCAGGACATCTGGCCGTCGCAGGAGGAGGTGAGGGGTCAGATCGAGACCGCCCTCGACCCGAACCTCTACAGGAAGCAGTATGCCAACGTCTACACCGGCAACGAGCAGTGGAACGAGGTGGAGGTGCCCTCCGGCGATCTCTACGAGTGGGACCCGGACTCGACCTACATCCAGGAGCCAACGTTCTTCAAGAACCTTAGCCCAGAGCCCGGGGAGCTTACGGACATAAGGGGCGCCCACGTCCTCGTCAAGGTCGGCGACTCGGTGACGACCGACCACATCTCGCCGGCTGGCGCGATCCCCTCTAAGATGCCTGCCGGGCAGTACCTGATCTCCAAGGGCGTCGACCCCAGGAACTTCAACTCCTATGGCTCCAGGCGGGGCAACCACGAGGTCATGGTGCGCGGTACGTTCGGGAACATCCGTCTTAGAAACCAGCTTCGCCCCGGCACCGAGGGCGGCGTCACTGTCCACTTCCCCGACGGGGAGGAGACCACGATCTACGAGGCGTCCGTGAAGTACCAGGAGGAGGGCGTGCCGCTCCTCGTGCTGGCGGGCAAGGAGTACGGCACCGGCTCCTCGCGCGACTGGGCGGCGAAGGGTTCTTTCCTTCTGGGCGTCAGGGGCGTCATCGCCGAGAGCTTCGAGCGCATACACCGCTCCAACCTGATCGGGATGGGCGTGCTGCCCTTGCAGTTCACGAACGGCGAAAATGCCGACTCCTTGGGCCTCACCGGTACCGAGACCTACGATATCGAGGGTCTCTCTGAGCTCTCGCCCGGCGCGGAGCTCACGGTCAGGGCCACAGACGACGGCGAGACGAAGGAGTTCAAGGCAAAAGCGCGCGTGGACTCGCCCGTGGAGGTCGAGTACCTGAGGAACGGTGGGATCTTGCAGACCGTCCTCAGGCAACTCCTCAAAGAGAGCGTCTAAGAGTCGAGGGAGGAGCCCATGCCGGAGAAGGTCCTCGTCACCCGCGAAATTCCCGAGGCTGGGCTCCGTCCCCTTGAAGGCTTCGACGTTACCGTCCTCTCCGAGCTTCCTCCCGAACGCGATGAGCTCCTCGAGGCCGCCCACGGCATGGACGGTGTCCTCTCGACCCTCACCGAGACGATAGACGCCCCTTTCATGGACGCCTCCGGCGACGGCCTCAAGGTAGTAGCCAACATGGCTGTCGGCTACGACAACATAGACGTCGCCGCTGCCAATGAGCGGGGCATAGTAGTGACCAACACCCCCGGCGTCCTCGACGAGACTACCGCCGATACGGCCTTCATGCTCCTGCTCGCGGCGGCGCGCCGCTTGGGTGAGGGAGAGCGCATCGTGCGGGCCGGCAAGTGGGAGGCCTGGGGACCGAAGATGCTCACCGGCCCCGACGTCTGGGGCAAGAGGCTCGGGGTGATCGGCTTCGGCAGGATCGGGCAGGCCGTCGCCCATCGCGCGAAAGGCTTCGGCATGGAGATCTCCTACACCGCCCGTTCCCGCAAAGAGGACGCCGAGAAGAGGCTAGGCGCGCGGTACGTGGAGCTCGACGAGCTGCTGAGGGAGAGCGACTTCGTCACCATCCACGCCCCCCTGACGGAGGAAACCACGCACTTGATAAGCGCTTCGGAGCTGGAGAAGATGAAACAGCGGGCCGTACTCGTCAACACCTCGCGTGGCCCCGTAATAGACGAGGGTGCTCTAGCTGAAGCCCTCGCGAACAATCGCATCTTCGCCGCCGGGCTCGACGTGTACGAGGAGGAGCCGAAGGTTCACCCGAAGCTCCTCGAGCTGGAGAACGTGGTGCTAGCGCCGCACATTGGCAGCGCCTCTTTCGAGACCCGTGACAAGATGGCGGCTACGGCGGGCGAGGATCTTCGGGCCGTGCTACGCGGCGAACAGCCGAAGAACCCCATCGACCTATAGGGGAGGCGCTTATGGCTGCGGAGAACCGCGTCGCGCTAGTCACCGGGAGCGCCCGTGGCATCGGGCGCCGGGTTGCTCTCACCCTCGCCGAGAAGGGTTACGCGGTCGCCGTCAACGACCTCGAAGTCCCCGAGAGCACTTTAGAGGAGATGAAACGGACCGGGGTCGAATCCCTGCTCGTACCGGGAGACGTCTCAGACGAAGCATCGGTGCACGAGATGGTCGAAGCCGTGATGGGGGAGTTCGGTCGGATAGACGTGCTCGTCAACAACGCTGGGGTGAGCCTCATAGTCCCCGCCGAAGACACTACGCTCGCCGACTGGCGGCGGGTTCTGGAAGTGAACCTCACCGGGCCTTTTTTGACGTGCCGGGAGGTCGGTAGAAAGATGCTGCGGCTGGGCGCGGGGAGCATCGTGAACATCAGCTCGGTGGCGGGGCTGCTCGGCATCGCGGACCGTGCGGCGTACAACGCGAGCAAGCACGGCCTGGTCGGCTTGACGAGGACCCTGGCCGCAGAGTGGGGCGGGCGTGGCGTGCGCGTCAACGCCGTCTGTCCCGGCTGGGTCAAGACCGAGATGGACCAGAAAGATCAAGCGTCGGGCGGCTACACAGACGAGGACATAAAGGGCCGCACCCCCATGGACCGCTTCGCAAAGCCAGAGGACATAGCCCAAGCCGTCGCCTTCCTCGCCGACCCGGAATTGAGCGGCTACATCAACGGCCACGCCCTCTCGGTGGACGGGGGCTGGTACGGCGATGGGAGCTGGGAGAGCCTCCGTCGCGGAAAGCAGTGGTTTTAGTTGCCGGACAAGGGGCTGCTGTTGGGCAGGTGGCGGTGAGCGATCCAGAACCTTCTACCCCACAAGAGCCGGTGACGCTCTTCTTCGAGGACTTCGAGCCGGGCGTCGTGTTCGAGCTCGGCAGCCGCACCCTCTCAAAAGAGGAGATGATCTCTTTCGCCCGCGAGTACGATCCACAGCCGTTTCACGTGGACCAGGAGGCTGCGGCCGACTCGGCGTTCGGCGGCCTGATTGCCAGCGGGTGGTACACGGCGGCGATCTTTATGCGCCTCTACGCAGACGCCCTACTCTCCCGCGCCGCTAGCATGGGATCGCCCGGTGTCGAGGAGCTCCGCTGGCTCGTGCCCGTCCGGCCCGATGATACCCTCGACGCCCGCCTCAGCATCCTCGGCGTTGCCCCTTCGGAGCGCAACCCCAGCCGCGGTACGGTGCACTTCCGAGCGGAGGTGCGCAACCAGCGCGACGAGACCGTCATGACGTTCACGGGTCGTGGGCTCTTCGCCAGGCGCCCACAACTTTAGCCTGGAAGCTCGGTGCATTCGTCACCGTCGGTGTGAAATCCTTTCTAAGCGGTGGTCGCACAGGCACCAGCAACCAATTCTGTGCTCTTTAGTGTGAATTTAGTACGGCGTTCTCAACGTTTTGTAAGCGCCAGTTAGCGATTGGTAAAGAATCGGTAATAGATTCCTTATCAAGTTACGAGATTGGGCAGCTAACGTGCTTCCGGCCTGATCGCCCTTGCCGACGGTAGTTGGGACGTAGGAGGCTCAACGCTGCGCGAAGCGGTAACCTATCCCGCGTACGGTCTGGAGGTAGCGGGGGTTCTTGGGGTCGGGTTCTATCTTCTTGCGGATGTGCTGGACGTGGACGTCCGCGGCCCGCATCTCGCCAAAAAATTCCCCGCCCCAGATGTGGCGCATGATCTGCTCCCGGCTGTACACCCACCCTGGATGGGTGGCCAAAAGCGCCAGGACCTCGAACTCCTTGAAGGTGAGGTCAACGGGTTCGCCGCCGGCGAAGACTTGGCGCCTGCCCAGGTCGAGCTCCAACCCTGGAAACTCGAGCCTCTGCCGCTCTTGGTCGGCGATGGCAGCCCGGGCGTCCAGGCGGCGACGACGGAGGTTCGCCCTCACGCGGCTCACCAGCTCACGTGGGGAAAAAGGCTTCGTGACGTAGTCGTCGGCGCCGATCTCCAGGCCTACCACCCTATTAATCTCGTCGTCGCGGGCGGTGAGCATTACTACGGGTACGTCACTGCTCGCCTCCCCGGCGTCGCCCGCCCGGATCTGGCGGCACACCTCTATGCCGTCTATACGCGGGAGCATCACATCCAGAACGACGAGGTCGAAGGGCTCCGCCTCTTGCCTCAGGCGCTCCAAGGCCGCCTCCCCGTCCGCGACCGCCAAGGTGGACATCCCATCGCGCGAGAGGGCGTGCTCCACCACGTCCCTGACGGCTGCGTCGTCCTCGACTATCAGTATCTTGGGCATCTTCTTCTAGTCACCCGCCTCCGGCAGCTCGATCTCGACCTTGGTACCTACGCCTTCTTCCGATTCCAGGGAGATGCATCCACCCATCCTCTCCACGAGGTCTTTGCAGATGGCCAACCCCAGCCCGAAGCTGCCGGAGCTTCGTTTTCCCTGGTAGAAGCGTTCGAAGACGTATGGCAGATCGGTCTCGCTTATCCCAGCTCCCTCGTCCTCCGCGGTCACGGTCCCGCCCTCAATACGCAGCCTGACCTCTCCACCGCGCTCCGAGTGCTGGACGGCGTTGCCGATCACGACGAGGAGTGCCTGCTCGAGCCACTCGCGGTCAGCTAGGACGTGCCCGCCTCGACCCTCCACATGCAAGGCAACCCCTGCGCTCTCCGCAAGCGGCTTCATCCGCTCGGTGTCCTCCCTCACTATGCCATCCAGGTCCACGACCTCGATCTCCGGGTTCCTGAGATCCACGCCCGTCCGAGCCAGCTTGAGCAGGGTCTCCGAGAGCCGTTGCATGCGGAGGGCTTCGGAGTGGATATGGTTCAGGAAACGGCGGCGGGTCTGAGGGTCTTCGCCGTCGGACAAGAGCAGCTCCGAAGCTCCCACGATCGTGGTGATCGGAGTTTTCAGCTCGTGGGCGGCGTTGGCCAGGAAGCGCTGTTGGTTCGCCTCAAGCCGCCGCCCCTCAGAGAGATCTTGGACCATCACGAGCACCCCGCCCTTGTGGTCGTCGAACGCGGGCATGTACTCCAGCCTGATCTGCAGAAAGTCCTCACCGGCCCGCAGCCGGGCTTCGACGCACTCTTGCTCTTCTGCGCAGCAGACCACCGCGTCCGGCAGGTCGAAGTCTTTAAAGGGGCTCGGCAACTCTCCAAGTGGCCCCTCGCCGAGCCTCAACATGACACGGGCGGAGCGGTTTGCGAATAGCACGTTGCCCGAGAGGTCGGTCGCCAGCACCCCTTCGGTGAGGTTGTTTAAGATGGTGTCGAGGGTGATTTTTCTCTCTTCGAGCTGGGCAAAGGAAGCTTCGAGCCTAGAGGCCATGTCGTTGAAGGTCTTGGCCAGTTCACCTAGTTCGTCGTCGTAGCCGGGCTCGATGCGAGAGTGAAGATCTCCCCGTTCTATAGAACGGGCTCCCAGGGTGAGCCGCTCAACGCGCCGGCTCAGCACGGCTGCCAGGAGGAGCGCGAGGCCGCCCCCAAGGACCGAGGCTATCACTGCTGCCTCCACACCACTGCGCAGGAAGAGTTGGTAAAGGGTATTCTCGGAGTCCTCGGGGACGAAGATGGTCCCTCCCTCGATGCTACCCTCGCGGACGAGCGGGACCGCCACCACCCTTTGTTCTCCGACCTTTTCGTTGATCCGTTCTCCCTCGGCCGCTCGTTGGAGGAGATCCTCGGGCGGCGAGGAGGGTAGGAGACGCACGCCGGCCCGTGCCACGACCTGGCTTTGCTGGTCGACGACTAGCACCTCTCCTTCGCCTGCGTCGGCGATAAGTCCCAACTGCTCTTGCAAGTCGGGATCCTCCCACCTCGTGCTCGCTGTCCTCGCCGCCGTGACCGCCTGGGCTATCGCGCGATCCTCAGCGTATCCCGAGAGCCGGGTTTTGGCTGCGGGGAGCACGTAGAGCAGGAGCGACGCGATCGAGAGCCCCACGATCAGGATCGTCGCTGCCGGCATCCATATGCGAAACCTCAAACCCACACGGAAATCTTAGCGGATCTAACCACCCTCCAAAATGCATTCGTTAACTGAACCCTTACTAAACACTAACCGTAGTTTACAGCCCGTTAAACGACGCCGCGAGAATGTAGACGGAGCGAGATGAAAGGAGACCTTAGCTTGAGGAGGTGGAGGGATGGCGTTACCGATACACGAAGTTTACAGGAGAGACATCGCAGAGCGGGGATTTGAAATCCCGGACCCGCTACCTGACTACCTGAACGGCATCGGCGAGGAGAAGTTCCTCGGTCGCAGGCAGGAGATCCGGTTGAGCCGCCAGGCAAAACTTGAGAGGGCAGAAGATGACGCTGCGCGTCTACGCGCAGCTCGCGGCGGTGGTACTCGTCACGCTCGGCCTGGCAGTGTTAGCGGGCGTCATAGAGATGGCCTGGCCAGCGGACTCTTCCACGTGGTCGTGGCGCTGTCTCTTTGCCCATCTCGGCTTCTTCCAGCGGGCCACGATGGTTGTTAGGGGGTGACAGGGCAGTATTGGAGTGCTGGTTCTCTGCTGGTCAGAGGGGTCGTCATCTTAGCCTCCTTGCTGTGGGGCAGGCCTCTTTTCCACGGCCCCTCAAAGTACCCTGTATGGTGGAGTGTCTCTTGAGCGGCGCGGACGGCAGGTATCTGCAGGACGGCGATGTACCGACGGTGGAGGCTTAATAAAGAGCCCTGGTGCCGGTAAACGATTCTTAATACTTCCTTTACCGAACGCTTGCTGAAAGCCTGCAAATACCCCGTGCACGGGTAGGACAATAGTTGCCGCAAGGAAGGCCACGAAGGAGGAAAGATATGGCCGAGCAAGCAGAGCAAAACCAGGCGCAGCAATTCCTGCAGCCGATAGCCGCGCCTTCGATCCTGGGGCTCTACGCCTTCGCCGGATCTACGTTCATCGTCTCCGCGCATCTGGCCGGTTGGTACGGCGGTCCCGACACCCCGCTTTACCTGCTGCCGTTCGCCGCCGTCTTCGGCGGGATCGCCCAGTTCGCCGCCGGGATGTGGGCGTACAAGGCCCGCGATGCGATCGCAACGGCAATGCATGGGATGTGGGGCTCCTTCTGGATAGGCTTCGGCATCCTAGAACTATTGACAGCCGCCGGTACGATCCCCGAGAACAAAGGGGCCTTCCCCGCGTTCGGTTACTGGTTTATAGCGCTTGCCGCGATCACGCTCATGGGGACGATAGCAGCTGCGGCCGAGAACGTAGCGCTCACGCTGGTCCTGGGCACGCTCACCGCGGGATCGGTCGCCGCGGCGATAGCCGAGTTGTTCGGCAGCTCTCCGGGCCAGGGCTGGGACGTGATCGCCGGCTACACGTTTATGATCTCGGCGATCCTGGCCTGGTACACGGCTAGCGCCCTGATGTTCAAGGGGGTCGGCAGGCCGATCCTGCCGGTCGGCATGACCAAACAGACCCAGCAGGAGCCCGCAGTCGCTCCTGGCCCCGGCGAGCCGGGCGTCCAGAAGGGACAGTAGGAGGAGTGACGAGGAGTGGGGGTGCGCTCGGTCCGCGCCCCCGCTTTCCTGGCTGCAACGGACCAATCCGGGCGCACAAAGAGCTTCGGGAAGGGAAACGTCGTCGCAGAAGGAGTGTAGTAGTGGATCGTACGACGGTAAATTACGGAGAACCATGTAATCTATTTGAAGCACCGGAAGAGTACGTTGGGTACCGTGTTTACGACCCCGAGGGCCAAAAGATCGGGAACGCAAAGGAGCTTTATACGAACGCGCGTGGCGAGCCGGAGTACGTCAGGGTGAAGACGGGCCTCTTGGGATCAAGGGGCGTCTTGATACCCATAGGGTTCGTCGCGTTAGATGAGGAGCGGCGGACCCTTACGCTACAGTAAAGGAAAGGGGCTCCCACGTCATTGCGCGTCGGACGGAGGAGACACGGCCGCACTAAAGGTGCAGCGAGCTTGCGCCTTTATGTATATTGTCCGCGGTGATCGCGGGAAAGAATATGTAGCTTGGAAGCTTCCACGAGAAGCGAGAAGGAGGAGAGGATGGCCATAGGCGACTTCATCACGTCCTGGTCGGTCTTGCACCAGATCGCGGGCAAGGACAAGCTGGGTCTGGGCAAGGCGGCGCAGTCACCGCACCAGGCGAACCTCACGCCGCGCACGGCGCAGGCCGACGAGGTGGTCAAGTCAGTCTGCCCGTACTGCGCCGTCGGCTGCGGCCAGAACGTCTACGTCACGGACGGTGAGGTCACCCAGATAGAGGGGGACCCGGATAGCCCGATCTCGCGCGGCAGGCTCTGCCCCAAGGGGGCTGCGTCACGCAACTACGTCCAGAGTCCGATGCGCGAGTACAGGGTCAAGTATCGCAGGCCTTACTCGAAGGAGTGGGAGGACCTCGACCTCGATGCGGCGGTGGACATGATCGCCGATCGCATAATAAAGACCCGCGAGGAGACCTGGGAAGACACGATGGAGGCGCAGGACGGTGGCGAGGTCAGGCTCCGTCGCACCCAGGGTATCACGCACCTCGGCGGCGCCACGCTGGACAATGAAGAGAACTACCTGATGAAGAAGCTCTACACCGCATTGGGCATCATCCAGGTGGAGAACCAGGCACGAATATGACACTCCAGTACGGTCCCCAGTTTGGGGACCTCGTTGGGTAGGGGTGGGGCCACCACCTTCCAGCAGGACCTCGCCAACTCAGACTGCATAGTGGATATCGGCTCAAACATGGCCGAGAATCATCCTGTGGGCTTCCAGTGGGTCATGGAGGCACGCATGCGCGGCGCCAAGGTTATCCACGTCGACCCGCGCTACACGAGGACGAGCGCAGTCTCGACTTTGCACGTGCCCATAAGGGCTGGTACCGACATCGCCTTCCTGGGTGGGATCGTCAACTACATCCTCGAGAACGAGAAGTACTTCGAGGAGTACGTAAAGACGTACACGAACGCGCCGGTGATCATAAACGAGGACTTTAAGGACACCGAGGACCTCGACGGCGTCTTCTCCGGGTGGGACCCCGAGAGCGGTTCTTACGACCCGAGTAGCTGGCAGTACGCCGGGATGACGGTCCACAGCTCGGCCGGCAAGCGCGAGCAAGGCGGGCTCACTGGCGAGCAATCCTCGCCTGCCTCGGAGATGAGCAGGCTCCACGGGGGCCTGCCGCCCGAGAGGGACGAGACGCTCCAGCACCCCCGCTGCGTCTTCCAGCTCCTCAAAAAGCACTACGCTCGCTACACCCCCGAGACGGTTGAGCAGATCACCGGTATAGACAGGGACCTCTTCACCCAGGTCGCCGAGACCATTTGCGAGAACTCGGGCCGGGAGCGTACCACCTCGTTCGCCTACGCGGTGGGGTGGACCCAGCACACCCACGGCGTCCAGAACATCCGCGCGGCGGCGATCATCCAGCTCCTACTCGGTAACATCGGGCGCCCCGGCGGCGGCATCATGGCGCTTAGGGGTCACGCCTCGATCCAGGGCTCGACCGACATACCCACGCTCTTTAACATCCTGCCGGGCTACATCCCGATGCCTCACGCCCACCAGGGCCAGGACCTCCAGCAGTTCATCGACCGCTCCGCCCCCGCCACCGGCTTCTGGGGCAACATGGGGGCCTACACAGTGAGCCTCTTGAAGTCGTACTTCGGGGACGCGGCCACGCGGGAGAACGACTACTGCTTCGACTACCTGCCGCGCCTCACGGGGGACCACTCGATCTACCCGGCCACCATGGGCATGGTAGACGGCTGGTGCAAGGGCTTCCTCGTGATGGGCCAGAACCCCGCGGTCGGCGCCGCGAACGGCAAGCTGCAGCGCCTCGCTTTGGCCAACCTCGACTGGCTCGTTGTGCGCGACCTCTACGAGAACGAGACCGCCGCCTTCTGGTACGACTCCCCGGAGGTGGAGACCGGAGAGCTAAGACCTGAAGACGTGGGCACGGAGATCTTCTTCTTGCCCGCGGCCTCCCACGTGGAGAAAGCGGGCTCGTTCACCAACACCCAGCGGCTCTTGCAGTGGCGCCACAAAGCCATAGATCCCAAAGGCGACAGCCGCTCTGAGTTGTGGTTCATGTACCACCTGGGGAAGAAGATCAAGGAGAAGCTCGCAGACTCCAACGACTCGAAAAACTATCCCATCCGAGACCTCACCTGGGACTACCCGACCGAGATGGAGAACGGGATCGAGGAGCCCGACCCGCACTCCGTACTGCGCGAGATCAATGGCTGGGACGAGAATAACCAGGCCCTCTCCAGCTACCTCCAGATAAGGGACGACGGCTCGACGGCGTGCGGTTGCTGGATCTACTGCGGCGTCTACGCGAACGAGGAGAACCAGGCCGCCCGGCGCAAGCCCGGACGGGAGCAATCCTGGATCGCCCCCGAGTGGGGTTGGGCGTGGCCCCTTAACCGCCGCATTCTCTACAACCGCGCCTCGGCGGACCCCGAGGGCAAGCCCTGGTCCGAGCGCAAGAAGTACATCTGGTGGGAAGAGGAGAACGAGCAGTGGACCGGCTACGACGTCCCGGACTTCAGCCCCTCCAAACGCCCCGACTACGTGCCAGAGGACGACGCCGGGGCGGAGGATGCGATCCGGGGCGACAAGCCGTTCATCATGCAGGCGGATGGCACGGGCTGGCTCTACGTGCCGGCCGGCCTCACCGACGGCCCCATGCCGACCCACTACGAGCCCGAAGAGTCACCGTTTGACAACCTGCTCTACGGCCAGCGGGCGAACCCGGCGCGCCAGCGGTTCCCCCGCGACGACAACCGCTACAACCCCTCGGACGGTCAGGCGGGCACCGACGTCTTCCCCTACGTGCTCTCGACCTACCGACTCACCGAGCACCACACCGCGGGTGGGATGAGCCGCACCACCGAGCACCTCTCGGAGCTCATGCCCGAGATGTTCTGCGAGGTTAG
>JALZFJ010000238.1 GCA_030867425.1 Actinomycetota bacterium
ACTCATCTGAGGAGGAATCAGTGCAGGTAATCGACCTTTCTCAGGAGATCTTTTCCGGCCTTCCAGTTTACCGAGGTCATCAGCCGACCATTGTCCATCGCCTAAAAAACGTGGAACAGATGCCGAACGGACGCTGGACATTCGCAGTCAATGCCCTTTCGATCTCGGATCACTGCGGATCACATACCGATTCGTTCGCTCATATGGATTCGGACCCGCATGCTCCCTCGATCGAGGGCCTCCCCATCGACCTCTTCCACGGCCCAGCCCTCTGTCTCGAGGTTTCCCACATCCCCGGTGGCGGCTTCATTCGCCGCAGAGATCTCGAACATGCCCTTGAGGTGGCACACTTAGCGCTTGAGGGGAAGAACACAGTTCTTATCTACACGGGGCACTACCCAGAGACATTTCCGAAGCCGGCCTACAATGAGCGCCATCCCGGCCTCGATCGAGAAGCTATGGAATATCTCTCGGATGCTGGCATCGTTAATGTAGGCATTGATTGCCCGAGTGTTGACGTGGAACCACACACCGGCGATGAATGGAAACCAGCTCATGCGGTGTGTCGCGAGCGCCGGATGCTAAACACGGAAAATTTGGGCGATATACGGCCTGTTGTGGGCAAGAGCTTCTACTACATGGGGCTTCCGATCAAAATCCGTGGCGGTACTGCGGGACCCATCAGAGCCGTTGCGATTCTTGGTTTCGACGGAGACGAGTAAGTGCATATCCCCGGTGAGATCGTCGTGACCACTCCGCGCGACGAGGTGTTTTGCTGCGTACGCAGGCCAACAAAACCCCCGGATGGCATCCCTGGATGCCAAGACGTCACAGAAACGGGTGAAGGAGATTACGCTACGACGCTTACTGCTAGGATCAGCTTCCTTCAGCCTACGCTCGAGGGCATAGTCAGGATCGACGGCGTCGAACCTTACACTCGTTTTGCAGCGAGAGCAACGGGAGACGCGACGACAGCTGCAGGCGAGTTAAACGGAGTATCCATACCCTACCTTGAGAGCCAAGGACCAAATGAGACTCTGACATGTTATGCAGTTGACATAAGCATAGCTGGCAAGCTCGGCAGGATCGACAATCAGCTTCTCGTGCCGAGGGTGAGCAGATGACTTACATATTCGCGAGTAACCTGAAGCCTGCTGTCGAGGGTTTCAAGGTCACGGAGGTAGACATAATATGAATACCTTTCAGGTCTTCGAGCCTGAGACGATTGAGGAGGCTGTGTATTTGCTAGATGATAGCAAAGAAGACGGACGACCAATCGCTGGCGGAACGGCTCTTATGCTCATGTTCAAGTCCGGCCTCTTACAGTTGGGTACCCTCGTTAGCCTTCGGCGCGTGGGTGGGCTCACAGGTATCTGGCGCGATGGCAACGAACTCCAGGTCGGCGCGATGACCTCGCTTTCCGTACTCGGACAATCAGCCGAGGTGCGGGCCTTCTTTCCGGCTATTGCCCGGACGCTCGGTACAGTTGCGAATGTCCAGGTACGTAACGTCGCCACTATCGGCGGGAACCTCGCGCACGGCGACCCCCATATGGATCTTCCACCAGTCCTCCTGACCTTGAATGCGCATATCGAAGTTACGGGGATACGGGGGCCACGCTGGACGCCCCTCGCGGAACTCTTCACAGGGTACTATGAGACATCGCTTGCCCCCGACGAGCTCCTCACACGTGTTGCGATCCCGGTGCCGCCTGCTGAATCGGCAGCAACCTACCAAAAGCACACGGCGCTCTCGGCCGACGACTGGCCTGCAGTAGGGGTAGCAGTATATGTCGCACGATCAGATGGTTATCTTAGTGCCGCTCGCATCGCCGTCAGCGCAGCAACCGAGATGCCTATTCGTCTCACAAGAGCTGAGGAGTCGCTTGGCAACCAAACTCTCACTAACCAACTGATCGACGAAGTAGCCGCTCTTGCCGCCGAGGAGGTCGAGCCGCTCGCCGACTTGCGTGGTTCAGCCACATACAAGCGCGAGATGGTTCGTGTCCATACCCGACGCGCCCTTGTCACAGTCCGTTCGTCTCTTGACCTAGAGGAGGCGTGATGCCATCCGTGGAAGAATTGCGCGAGCAGGCGCAAGGAATTATCGAGAGTCTCGGGGGCGAGGCAAGGCAAGCCGGTCGCTCGGTTCATCGGCTGGAGAGCAAGGCCAAGGTAACAGGGACGGCAGAGTACATTCACAATTTGAAGCTGCCAAGTATGCTCCACGGCAAGATTTTAAGGAGCCCCGTGGCACACGGCCGTCTCCGTGCGATCGACACGAGTGCCGCAGAGGCACTCCCGGGCGTCTACACCGTGATTACAAACGCCGACGTACTTACGGTTATGCCAGACCCTTACTACGGTCCGGCCTTCCATGACCAGCCAGTGCTAGCTATCGCCAAGGTTCGCTTTATAGGTGAGCCCATTGTGGTTGTCCTAGCCGAGGACCCACGCGTGGCGGAGGAGGCTGTCGATCTTATCGATGTCGACATCGAGGAGATTGAGGCTGTCTTTGATGAGGTGGAGGCTGCTGCACCAGGTGCTCCAGTCGTCCATGATCAGATTCGTCCGGCGGGAACGTTCGCCGACCTGAAAAATCTTCATGGCCGCTCCGGCACGAACCTCGCGATGGACTATCGTCTGCGCCGCGGCGATGTAGAACAGGGGTTTGAGGAGGCCGACTATGTCTTCGAGAACCGCTTCCGCACGCAGCAGACTATGCATACTCCCCTCGAACCGATTGTGGCCGTTGCGGAACTTACGGGAACAGAAAGGTTGGTCATCCATACCGCCTCCCAGAGCCCCTCGTTTGTCCGTGCGGAGGTCGCGCGTCTACTGCACTGGCCCGAAAATCGCGTACGCGTACGTACAGCCTTTCTCGGTGGTGGTTTCGGAGCTAAGCTCTATATCAAGGTTGAGGCGCTCGTAGCCGCGTGCGCGCTCATTGCGAAGAGGCCGGTGAAGATCGCGCTCTCAATGAGGGAACAATTTTATACGATTACCAAGCATGCGACTACAGTCCAGATGAAGACCGGGGTCAAACGTGATGGGACGATCGTAGCACGCCGCTCGGAGACCTGGTGGAATGGAGGGGCTTACGCCGATATAGGTCCTCGAGTGACCCAAAAATCGGGGTTTACAGCTGCTGGTCCCTACGATATCGAGAACGTCAGCCTAGATTCCTACGCAATCTACACCAATCGCCCGCCTGCTGGGGCTCTTCGCGGGTTTGGCATTCCGCAGCTCGTCTGGCCCTATGAGTGTCAGGCCGACATCATAGCTCGCGAACTCGGCTTAGATCCTTTGGACTTCCGGCGGAAGAACCTCCTACGTAATGGGCGTCCCCAAGCGACGGGAACCATCATGCAGGATACAGGTTTGCACGAGGTCCTTGACGAACTTGAGAAACAGATGAAGTGGAGTGAGCCATTCGACAGAGGGGAAGAAACGATCCGCCGGGGACGGGGGATCGCCGTTGGCTTGAAGGCTTCCGTTACGCCCACAAGCTCGGTCGCAATCGTCAATCTCTACGGTGACGGAAGCTTGGGCATCTACATCGGTACTGTCGACATGGGACAGGGATCCGACACAGTTATGGCCCAGATCGCGGGTGAGGTACTCGGGCTTAAGACCGAAAAGGTTCTAGTAGTTCATCCGGACACAGATGTGACGCCTTACGACATGGCCACCCTCGGCTCCCGGTCGACCTTTCATATGGGCAACGCTGTGAAGCGTGCCGCGGAGCAGGTCCGGGATCAGCTCTTGGAGGTGGCTACAGACGTACTCGATCAGCCTGAGGACGAGCTTGAGCTGCGTGAAGGGTGCGTGGTGGCGAAGAATGGCGACCTTGTTTCGTACGGCGAGGTTTTCAAGGCAACCTTCGGGATGCAGGCGGGCAATTTCGTTGGCGTCGGTTCCTTCAAGGGCAGCTACCAGCCGCCGGACCACGAGACAGGCCAATCTCCGCAAATCACACCGTTCTGGATGATCGGTGCAACTGGAGTCGAAGTTGAGGTCGACACCGAGACAGGACACGTGATGGTGACGAGGATGATCAACGTGGCCGATGTAGGAACAGCGCTCAACCCCGCTATCGTTGTACGTCAGCTCTCGGGAGCGGCGATCATGCAGCTCGGGATTACACTGTTGGAGGAGATGTTCTACGACAACGGCCGAGTAGTAAACGCTGGCCTTGCCGATTACAAGATACCCAGTTTCCTTGACATTCCCGCCGACATGAGCAGCCACTTCATCGAGGTGCCTCACCGGGAAGGGCCATTCGGTGCAAAGGGTGTGGGAGAGACCGGCACCTTCGCAGTCTCTCCTGCGATCGCCAATGCCATCGAAGATGCTGTCGGGGTGCGAGTCTACGACTTGCCGCTTACTCCAGAGAAGATCTTTAGTGCTCTTCGAGCTGCTGCCAATGATCCCTTGGAAGATGAGGAATGAGGAATACTACACATCATATTGGCTTGACTCTGAATGGTCGTCAAGTTGAGGCAGATATCAACCCTTCAGAAACGATTGAGAACGTCTTGCGCCGCTGCTTCGATCTCTATGGCGCGCGCGAAAGCTGTGGCCAAGGAATCTGCGGCTGCTGCACAGTGCTCATAAACGGCACAGCAGTTCCCGGTTGTCTCTATCTTGCGGTCTTTGCCGACGGCGCTATGGTCACGACGGTCGAGGGTCTAGCAGACGGCGAAACACTCGATCCAGTCCAGGAGGCCTTCGCCGAATGCGCGGCGTTTCAGTGCGGCTTCTGCACGCCGGGATTCGTTCTGATGACGAAGCAGCTGCTTGCTGACAACCCCCACCCAACCGATGATGAGATTAAGCATTACCTCCGCGGCAACCTCTGTCGCTGTGCGGCCTATCCCGAAATCCTCGATGCCGTCCGTCGGCTTACTCGAGATGCATAAAGATCATGCCATAAGGGGATTCCGAGGACAGGCCCTTGAGCCCCGGTGGGAGTAGCGAGGTAAGTCGTAGGATTTTCGTGCGCGCTTATACGCCTGATACAGATGGCTTCTGCTGCGCCGACTGGCTTCCTGCATGCTCCTTCTGCCATGCGCGATCTACAACCGCTACAGGCTGCACTCAGCTCTGGCCTACAGGAGCTCCCAGTAGACTTTGAGAAGGATAGAATGCGAGAGACTAGCGCGGCGTAGAGAACAACTCCGTGTTAGCGGGTTAATTACTACTTGTGCCTAGGTGTCTACGCCCCAGTAGGTGACCCACTAGCATTGTTAGTATGGTAGTTGCTGAAACAAAATACTGTTTACTTAACATTGTGGAAGCGCTGTTGTGAGAGGAGAACCGATGAGTTACTCAGAGCAGGATACAGACCGACTACGAGCCGACATAGTGCGCGCTGCTGAGTCGCTCTTTAGCTCCGGGGTCATGCAACATAGCGGGCACGGTAATATATCGGTTCGTCTTGATGCAGATCGGATGATTCTGACGAGTAGGGGCAATATAGCGGGCTTGACGTCCGACGATCTCGCCGTAATCTCGTTTGGTGGCGAGGTCCTTGAGGGTTTGATTGATTCGAGGACGGCTGAGATTGTGGCGATGCATGTGGGAGTCTACCAGTCCCGCAGCCAGGTCGGCTCCATAATACACACGCACTCGCCTTACGTTACCGCCTTTGCCCTGGCTCACGAACCGCTGCCTTGTGCTTACGAGGCGCTGCTCCGTTTTGGGGTCGCAGATTATATTCCGGTGGCACCGTGGGCGCCTCGAGGGTCAGAAGAATCGGTCGCGAACATCGTAAGCCAGCTCGAGCATTATCCAACCGCTCCAGCGGTGCTGCTCGCGAACCATGGGTTGCTTGCCTTCCACGAAGACCCGCTGCAGACGGCCCGGTTGATAATGGTCATGGAAGAGGCTGCTGAGGCTACACTAGGAGCCCGCAAGCTCGGCGGAGAGAAGCCCTTCCCCCCTGGGGCGCTCAGTCGAAAAAGGGAACATACGGCCAAGTTCGAGTCACCCACCTAAGCGGATATCTCCCTAACTATTTGCTGTCTATGTATCTGGGGTCCTCAGCACGTAAAGGACAGTGATTCACTTGCCTCATCCGGTGCCATAAACAAATCCGGCCGGTATCAGCCTTATGGTTAGCGAGTACAGAGGATCCTCGATGGGCCTTGGCGCTGTGTCTGTCAGGGTGGTTGCGAGGACCTCTGGAGCTTCTAACCCCCACCCCCTTCTGCTCCTTGGTGGCATTGTTACTACAGACGGAAGGGTAATGGTAACAGGGCCACCCAATTATGTTCCAAAGGACATACCTAACAACTCCTGCGTCCTCTTTGCAGAGAAGCTCTACCAAGCCAAGAATAGGTTATCCCCTCTAGTTCATCCAAAGTCTGAAGATATGGGCATTCGCTGTCCGTGCATTATTTAGATAGGTCACGGTCCGCGACTATGATCCCGTCCTCATCAGCAAAGAGATATCCTCCTGGGGAGAACGTGATCCCCGCAAAATCCACCGGTACGTCGCATTCTCCGGTGCCTTCCTTCCCGCTTCTCTTCGGGACGGTGGCCAGGGCTTTCACCCCGACAGCGATATGGGCTACCTCTGCGGAGTCGCGGATGCACCCGTTAATGACTATCCCCGCCCAGGCATTCTCGTAGGCTAGTGTGGCCATTTGGTCCCCTAGCAGTGCGTACCGGGTCGACGCTCCGCCATCCACTACCAACACTCGCTGCTGCCCGTCCGTCTCCAATGTCTCACGGACCAGCGCGCTGTCCTCGAACGCCCTAATGGTTACCATCTCTCCCCAGAAAGACGCAACTTCACCATAATCTCGAAATAGCGGCTCTGCCACCTGCACTAGTGACTCGAATTCATCGCAGAGGTCGGCTGTCTTGAAATCCACTTATTCTGCCTCCTGTGTTAATTGGGAGGATTTACCTCATCCGGACCCGTAATGAGAAGATCTTACCTCCGCCCACCGAGCGGCGCTACCCTGATTACGCACCCCTACGGCAAGCTCTCACAGGCTCCCCCTCTCCGGACCGGAGGATGCTAATTGTCTAGGTGAGTAGAGGTCCTAGCACTTCTTACGAGGGTCGGAGACTCCTACCTCCGACCCTCTTTCATGTGGGCAGGTAAAAGGCCGGAGAGAAGGGTAGTTGGCATTCTCCGTCCTTATGCGGGGCCGGCAGAAAAGGACAATAACGTAACCCGTATGGGTGGCTGCCGGCCCCGCAGCCCATGAAGCATAGCCATCCTACCCATCCGATGCAAAGTGAACCCGCTGCGCCGCGGTCGGGAGGGGTGGAAGAAATATCGCCCCGCCAATTCATTCCCGATTCATCGCGAATTCATCAACGTATGTTGTACTGTGCTGGATAGTGTATGCTCTTTTTGGGGATCGGACGGAAGCGGTACCTTCGTGGAGCGCTAAGGCGGTGGCCGAGGCCTAGCGCCGGATCCTGGGTCCGCTCGGTAGGAGGCAATAATGATCATACCCACGCAGCTACTCCGGGAGACCGAGGAGAGGTACCGTGAACGGCAGGTGCCTCGGGAAGAGTGGCGACAGGAGATCGCTGCTGGGGGAGTAGTAGGGGCGAACGCACCCGAGGTGGTCCAAAGGCGGCTCGAGCGGCTCTCGCGCGTCGAGGCGACGATGGGAACTCCAGCCGGCGCCTTTGCTCTCGAGCGCGTCATCGGCAAGAGCGACCTGATCGGGGTCGTCTACCTGGAGCTGGCCTTGGCCGTATCCCGCTCTGTGGGCCGGGTCCATATAAGGACCGCCACCGGCCAGACAGTTGGCTTCGGGACAGGGTTCATGGTTTCCCCGCGACTGCTGCTCACCAACAACCACGTCCTTAGCAGTGCCCGCGAGGCGTCCAACAGCCGGGTGGAGTTCAATTTCCAGGAGGACCTCGCGGGCCAGCCGTTGGGCTCGGTGGTCTTCGACCTCGAGCCCGAGACCTTTTTCCTCACCGACGCTCGTCTGGACTACAGCCTGGTGGCCGTAGCGGAGGGCTCCCTCGACGGCGGTGCCACCCTTGGCCAGTTCGGTTGGAACAGCCTGATCGAGGAACAAGGCAAAGCCATCGTGGGCGAGCACGTCAACGTCGTCCAGCACCCCAACGGCGAGCCCAAGCAGCTGGCGTTGCGGGAGAACCAGATCGTCGACGAGCTGGAAGATTTCTTGCACTACGAGACGGACACGGCGCCAGGATCGAGCGGGTCCCCTGTCTTCAACGACCAGTGGGAGGTGGTCGCCCTGCACCACTCGGGCGTGCCCCGCAAGGACGAGCAGGGCCGCCTCCTAACTAGGGAGGGCGGGCTCTGGACGCCGGAGATGGGGGAGCACCGGATCGACTGGGTCGCCAACGAGGGCGCCCGCATCAGCCGCGTCGTGCGCCACGTCAAGCGGCAAAGACTCCCGACGGATGCTCAGCGACGCCTGCGTAGCAGTATGTTCGAGACGGCACCGGTCTCCCCGTCCCACACCCGCCGGGCCGGCGAGTCCACCCCATTATCCGGCTCCTTCGGTGACGCCCCGTACATCGGTCAGGACGGGAGCGCCGTTTGGACGCTCCCTTTGCGTATCAGCGTCAGTCTGGGCCAACAGATAGTTTCGCCCACCCCGAGCAGCGCAACGCCAATCCTTCAGACACCCAGTAGTGACGTCGAGCCGGCCGGCGACCGGCCTGAGGCACCCGAAGGCGGTGAGGAGCTTCGCGAAGCCCTCGCGGAGCTTGAGGAGGCCGAGACGAGGACGTATTACGATGAAGAAAAGGACCGCGAAGACCGCGAAGCCTACTACGAGGACTTGGCGGAATCAGCCGACGATCCGGAAGGTTTCTTCGAGCAGTTGAGCGACCTTTTGCAGAGGACGCACGTAAACCAATTGAGGTACAAACCCAGCAAGCACGTTTACCCGTGGGTGGACCTGCATGAAGACCTCAAGCTTCAGAGCATCTACTCGGGACAAGAGTTCGAGCCCGAGGAGTTGATACGGGAAGATTTTCGCATCGACAGGGAGCGCGCCGCGCGGCTTAAGGAATTGCTCGTCGCCGAGTCCGCGCTCGGGGCCGAGCGGGTGGCCCAAGAGCTCATTGTATTGGAAGCTACTCTGCCGTTCAACTGCGAGCACGTGGTGCCGCAGTCCTGGTACGAAGAGCGGGAGCCCATGCGCGGCGATCTCCACCACCTCTTTGCTTGCGAGTCTAAGTGCAACAGCTTCCGGGGCAATACCCCGTACTTCGAATTTGAGGATTTTGAGGAGGTCGTGCGCGAGTCCTGTGGTAAGCGTGAGGAGAATAGGTTCGAGCCCAACGCGGGCAAGGGGGCGGTGGCGCGGGCGACGCTCTACTTCTTGATCCGCTACCCGGGTGAGATCAACCGCACCGCGCGTGAGTACGAGCCGGACCGCCTGAAGACCTTTTTAGGCTGGCACGAATCCGACCCGGTGACCGAGTACGAAAGGCATAGGAACGCAGCGATCTTCGAGAAGCAGGGGAACCGCAACCCCTTGATCGACCACCCCGAGTGGGCTTCGAAGATCGACTTTAGCCTGGGGATCGGTCTGTAGTCGTGCTCGCGATAGAGGCGCATTAGGAGGTTCGCATAATGCCGAGGGCCGGTTAAGTTCGGGGATCTAGGGGGCTCTTCCTCGTATTGGTACTCGCCGGCACCACGCCTATTGTTATCGGATTTCTCCCACTGCCCTGCGGGGGTAATAAGGGTTGGGAGACAATAGGACAAAACGGAATCAGGAGGTCATAGCGATGAGCATCTTTCCGACTCGAATCCTTCTGGCGACCGATGGATCGGAGAACGTTGCTCCTGCGTCGGACGTGGCGGTCCAACTCTCTAAAGTGACCGGCTCGGAGCTTCACATAACCTACGTCGGGGAGGACGCCTACTCAGCGACTTTGATCTATCCTGAAACGACTGATCCGGGAGGGGTAGAGAGGGAGGACCCAGTACTCCTGGAGCAGCTACAGCGGCAATTCGAGCAGATGTCCCGCCGGGTACTCGAGGCGGAAGTAGAGAAGGTGCGAGAGGCGGGGGGGACGGTTGCCCAGACACACCTGAGGATGGGGAAGGCGGCCGCGGAGATAGTCGAGCTGGCGGAGGAGTTGGGCGCAGGACTCGTGGTGGTGGGCAGCCGAGGTTTGGGCGGGATCAGGAGGGCTCTGATGGGCAGTGTCTCCGATTCGGTCGTCCGTCATGCCCACTGCCCCGTCCTAGTTGTGCGCAGGGAAGAAGAGTAAGGGTGGCCGCTCGCTCTATATCTCCGAGTTGCCGGTGTCCTGAGGCTCTCGACCAAACCAAGAGGACAAGGTTGTGTCCCTCCCTAAGAAGAGTACAGTCGTTAAGTCTTACGGGTATTACCCTCCTAAGGATGCAGTTCTTTGAGCCTCTCGGACAATCAACAGCGGTGAATATGCCGCACTCGCTTCGGCTGATGCTGTCCGCCTAATCTTTATCACACTACCGTAACCTCTATAGTGTGGTAGCCGGTGGCGGCGGAGGGATGGGGAGTAGCTTCGCTCTCTGTCTGGGCCTCCCCATCGCCGTCGGTGGCACGGACTTTGAGAGTGTGATCCTCGTAGCGGTTTGAATGGGGCCAACTACACTGCAAACCGCTGTAGGGAATGCGGTAGCTACGACAACATAGGGCTAGTCGAAGAATCCTCTCACCTGGAACTCTACGAGGCCCCAAGGTATAAGAAATGGCTTATCGATTATAGTGAGGGTTACGATTCTGCCCTGTATCGAATATGTACCTTCTACACCTTTACCGGAGAAACTACCCGATGTTGTGTCTCCCTTGAAATCCACACCGTACTTTATTGCTGCCTTCTCTGCTCTAGCTATTAAAGTACTGGGATCCTCCGTGAAACTTACACTAAACGTTCTTGACATCTTAGTTTCCCTTACTCTTCCCCATTGCTAGCTACTAATAGATTAATGCTCTAAACCAGCCTAGCACCAAAATTACAAGCGACTACAAGAAGAGGTGGTTTGTTCAGAGCCGAACTACCACCTCTAGTGTACGCCCCCGACTTTTGGCGCAAAGCCCCTAAACCTTAAATATAGCAAGTCCTTAGGACTCAGTTATGGACATGTGAATAATATGCATAGAAGAGCACGTTGGCCCGGCCTGCTGTTCCGGCATTCTACAGCGGGTTGACATGTTATCGACCTACCTCCATCGGCGGTACATCATCCTATAATTAAGGATTAGGCGTCACCGTCTCTACTCGGGCGACGAGGCTACTTGCACTGATGGTAGATTAGTCGCATACTAAGCTGGAGCTACTGAAGCTCATTAACACTGTGATGTTGGGGAGGTGATACCTGTTTGGTTCTCTGGTAACCCAGTTTGCCTGGAGCGGGACAGCTATCATACAGCTCATGCTTTTCCTGCTGATTGGCATGGCCGCGAGGCTTTTCCTGGGCACCTCTAAGGCTAGCAAGGTCGCCATCGGTCAATCACACTGAGGAGTACGTCAGTGAAGTTCGACTGCGAGATCACTAACGCCATAATCGTAGACCCTAGTGGACGCTACAGGGGCACGATCAGCATCAGTGGCGAGAAGGTAGCGGGCGTTCTCGCGGAGCCTTCCGAGAACGCTGCTCGCACGATAGACGCCGAGGGCCTCATGGCCCTCCCGGGTATGGTTGACCAGCACGTCCACTTTATGGACCCTGGAGATAACTCGCGCGAAGACTTTATCCATGGCTCCGGTGCTGCGGCGGTCGGGGGGGTGACCACTGTGGTGGAGCACACTCACAGCAATCCGGTCCTCACCGCAGAAAACCTCCGGGAGAAGCGAGAATACTTGAAGGAAAGATCCGTTATCGATTTTGGGCTCATGGCCCACGTCTTCCCGGATACCATAAAACACGTGCACGACCTATGGGAGGAAGGGGTGGCAGCATTTAAGGTCTTCACCTGTACGACCCACGGTGTCCCTGGTCTTCTCCCCGATGATCTGTTGCGCCTCTTTCGCTCCCTCTCCGAAGCGGGGGCACGCGGGCTGGTGCATTGCGAAGATGAGTTCATCACCGAAGACAACGAGGAGCGCCTACGCGCCGCTCTACGCGAAGACTACGGGGTGATACTGGAATGGCGCTCGCCGGAGGCGGAGCTAGTTGCCGTGAACACGGTGGCGCTGCTCGCGAGGCTGACCGGGGCGAACATTACTGTCGCGCACGCCAGCCAGCCGCTGGTCATCGATCTAGTGCGCCGGGAGCGTGAGCTGGGCGCGATCCTGTCGATAGAGAGCTGTCCCCAGTATTTCTATCTCGACTCTGAGGATGTTAGAGAACATGGACCTACACGCAAGTTTACCCCCCCGGCACGTGACGCTCCCACGGGGGAGTACATGTGGGAGCGCCTGGCTAGGGGGGACATAGATCTGATCTCTACCGATCACGCCCCCTCAACCCTGGACCAAAAGTTCGAGAGCGATGTATGGGACTGTCCTTTCGGACTACCCGGGGTGGAAACCACGCTCACATTGCTACTGAATGCGGTGAGTAAGGACAAGCTCACCCTAGAACGGCTCGTGGATGTCTATAGTACTACTCCTGCCCGCCTGCTCGGTCTGTATCCACGCAAAGGAGCGATACGCGTAGGGTCCGACGCAGACATCGTGCTCGTAGACGTGGACGAAGAGCACGTCCTCCATAACGGAGAAATCATCTCAAAGGCGGGATGGACGCCCTTTGATGGGCACCGTGTTAAGGGGCGACCTGTAATGACGATGCTGAGGGGACAGGTGGTTGCTAAAGATGGAAAGGTGGTTGCCGAGCCGGCAACCGGAACGTTCGTTACCCAGTAGCAACGGCGTATTCCCGGGTTGGCTGGGTCCCCGGCATACACGACAAGTTAAGGAAGCGCCGAGTATGTCACCAAAATCTCACAGATAGGAAAGAGTGTTGAGCCCGTCCCAGACTAACCCCGAGACGCACAGCTTTTCTTTTACGGAGATGATAGATCTCAGCGTCGGCATCGTCCCCGATGCGCCGCATGAGCCCTGGAAGCCGAAGATCCACTACCTCACGCACGAGCGCGAAGGGCTCGACTGGGCCAAGAGTACCTTCGGAGCGACGAAAGAGGATCTCGTCCTCTCTCAGGGCAAAGGAGCCGCATTTGAAGAGGTGACGGCCATAACCCACACTGGTACGCACGTCGACGCGCCCTGGCACTACGGCCCACACTCTGAAGGAAAACCAGCTAAAAAGATAGACGAGCTACCGATTGAGTGGTTCTTCTCAGACGGGGTTGTCCTGGATCTCCGGCACAAGAAACCGGGCGAGAAGATCGGAACGCAAGATCTCGAAGAAGCGCTGCGGGACATCGATTACACGCTTAAGCCGTTTGACATCGTGATGATCATGAACGGGCGAGACCGGTACTTGGGGAGCACGGAATACTTCGAGCAGCCGGGGATGACCCGCGAATCCACTCTCTGGCTTGTCGAGCAGGAGATCAAGGTAATCGGGGTCGACATGTACGGGTTCGACAGAAAGTTCGAAGACATGGCGAGAGAATTTAGGGAAACAGGAGATGGCCGGGTCATCTGGGAGGCCCACTTCGCGGGGATCGAGCGAGAGTACTGTCAGATAGAGAAGCTCGCCAACCTTGATAAGATCCCACGCCCGATCGACTTTAAAGTTACCTGTTTCCCGGTCAAGGTCCAAGGTGCAAGCGGCGGCTGGTGCCGACCCGTGGCCTTTGTCTAGCGTCAGCATTCTCATAAGAAAGAACATCGCATGAAGCTCATTATGTACACTGCTAACACCGCGTTCGGTCTGGTCGACGCTCTTGAGCACTTGAGGGTGAGGAAGTCGTTGACCTTTGCCGCTTGCAGAGCGAGGCTCACGACCGATGGCGAGCCGAACTTAGACGCTCTCGCCACTTTTTAGTGAATACCAGCATGAATTGACACTAGTGCCAAGGCAACCTACACTCAATAGTCGGTTTTGGGAAAGGTAGGTAGCTGGGCGGCGTGCTTCCTTGGTTCGTCACGACACCCCGCGGACTATGCGTCCTCTGCGGTGAAGGGTGTGGCTGCCCCGTGCTGATGCCGTAGATCGGGGACGGTGAAGTGGGCGCAGTAACGAGCAGACCACGCGTTGTGGTGATGGGAGGGTCCCTGGGTGGGCTGACGGCTGCGCTGGTCCTACGCGATGCTGGATGTGATGTCGAGGTGTACGAACGCTCCGAGATCCCACTGGAGGGCCGCGGAGCCGGGATAGTCCTGAACCCGGCAACTGTGCGCTATTTTACCGAGAACGATGTCTTAGGCGTCGGCGAGATAAGCACCTCAACGCGCTGGGTGCGCTATATGGATAGGGACGGTAGCACTGCAGCGGAGCATCATTTCAGCTACCGGTTCACCTCCTACAACACACTTTATCGGGGGCTGCTGGTCTGCTTCGACGATGATCGCTACCACCTGGGCGAAGAGGTCGTCGAATTTGACCAAGATGCCGGCGGGGTGACTATCCGGTTCGCAAGTGACCACAGCGAGCGCTGCCATCTGCTAGTCTGCGCCGACGGGATTCGCTCCACTGCGCGAAGGCTCCTGCTTCCCGACGTGACCCCTGAGTACGCCGGGTACGTAGGCTGGCGGGGCACGGTCGAGGAGACCGAGCTTTCCCTGGAGACGTTCGCCTCGCTGAACGAAGCCATCACTTACCACGTAATGGGAAGAAGCCATACCCTGGTGTACCCCATACCAGGCAACAAAGGGTCGTTGGAGTCGGGAGAACGCCTGATCAACTGGTTGTGGTATCGGAACGTCGAGGAGGGGCCCGAGCTCGATGACCTGATGACGGACAGAGAGGGAAAGCTGCGCGAAGTGTCCCTGGGTCCCAGGGATGTGCTGGAGCGTCACGTCGAGGAGCTACGCGACGCTGCCACTGCCGCGCTGCCACCGCCACTCGCCGAGGTAGTGCTCAAGACCGCCGAGCCGTTCGTTCAGCTCGTGTTTGACGTCGAGGTGCCGCGCATGGCGTTCGGGCACGTCTGCTTAATCGGGGACGCCGCGTTCACCTTGCGTCCCCACGCTGCTGCCGGGACTGCCAAGGCCGCTGAGGATGCCTGGAAGCTTGGCGAAGCGGTCCGGGAAGCGAGCGGCGACGTCATCGCCGCGCTGGAGGCGTGGGAGCCTGGGCAGCTCGAGCTTGGTCGTCGGGTCTTAGCTCGCACACGCGACGCCGGACGGCGCTCGCAGTTCGAGGGCGGGTGGCAAATCGGCGACCCGCTGCCCTTCGGACTCTACGAGGTCGGGGACAGCGCGATTCCATAGGCGGGTCGGGCTGAGAAATGGAACGTAGTTTACCTAAAGGAGGACCTATAAAAGCTACGGGCTTTACCCACACAAGCGTCCACGCTCACGACCTCGAGGTGTCGGTGCATTTTTATAAGGAACTTTTCGGGCTGGAGGAGATCCCCGCCCCCGACTTCCCGTTCCCGGTGCGCTGGCTGCGCCTCGGCGACCTGCAGCTGCACCTCTTCCAGAGCGAGGACCAAGCCCCTAAAGGCCACCACTTCGGGGTGGACGTTGACGACTTCGAGGCGACGTACGTGAAGGTGGGGGAGATGAACGTTAGGGAGAAGGAGGGCTACTTCTCCTACCTCTACGAGATACCGGACGGGGCGGTGCAGATGTACCTTAGGGACCCCGCGGGCAACATGGTGGAGGTCAACTGGCCGGATGCCTCGACGCTCGACCGCTCGTTGGTAACGGAGAAGATCCATAAGATCGAAGCCCAAACGGCTGAGTCGGCAAAGGCCACGCTCTATCTTTAGCTGCACGAAGAAGGAAGGCTGAAAGTGGCGACGCTAGCGTATTGAAGGAGGGTAATGGAGGTCGGCTATGGGCGACGCCACGATCCTTTGAGCGGCAAGCGGCGGCCGAGATCGGGCAGCAGGGGAAGCGCCGGAAGAACCGTAAGAACCGGTACGACGACGCAGAGTTTGAAGCTTGTGCCGGACTGACACATCGATCGTAGGAAAGGATGGGATTTATGCCTCGGTTGCTCGACCTCTCCCAGGAGATCTATCAGGGGATGAACGTCTATCCCGGGCACCTCAAGACTGTGGTCTGGGACCACCATCAGCATTGGGAGACAGAAAAAAACTTCCAGGGAGGTTTCTCTTACAGGTCCAAGGGCCTCCTCATGAGCGATCATGGACCTACTCACGTCGATGCCCTGAGCCACTTGGATCCTAGCGAGGACGCCCTCTCGATAGACGAGATGGATCTCAATCTCTTCTACGGTGACGCGACGTGCATCGACACCTCGCATAAAGAGCCTCAAACTTACATCTCCGATGCTGATCTTGAGGAAGCGGTGAAGAAGTCTGGCGTGTCGGTGAACGAGGGCGACACGTTGCTTCTATATACGGGCACCTACAACAGTTACTACGGCAAGGTCGACTACCTCAGCCAGTACCCGGGGCTCGACGAATCGGGCAGTGGTTGGCTCGTCGAGAAAGGGATCAAGATCTTCGGCGTGGACTCCCCGAGCCCGGACAACCCCATCAGCTCTACGTACCCCTGCCACATGATGTGTAGAGAGCACGGTATCGTGCACTACGAGAACCTGGCTAACCTCGATAAGCTAGTCGGCAAGCGGTTCACGTTCATCGGGTTCCCTCTGCGCATTCGTGGTGGCACAGGCTCGCCGGTCCGGGCCGTCGCGGTGCTCGATGATTAGAAAGGATGAAATCCGGGGAGGATGAAGCCAAGGAAAGGTGAAGTCTCGTCATAGCGGCGAAGATGTGGGAGGAACGTTATGAGCAACGCGACTACTTTCGAGCAGATTGACCAGAGGCCGATGACTAGGCGCCAATATGGCATCCTGATAGCGGCGATCCTGGCGGACATGCTCGAGTTCTTCGATTTCTTTATGCTTGGGTTCATACTGAGCTTTAT
>JALZFJ010000276.1 GCA_030867425.1 Actinomycetota bacterium
GTCGAGCCTCGACCTGTTCGCGCCAGGAAAGCGGAGCGAGGTCGCGCCGCGCTTTTTGGACGAGGTTGAGGGGATGCCTGGGGGTCACCCCTTGGTCGGCGAGTCGCTCGACGTACCGGGCCTCTTCCCCTACGACTGCTACAGGGCCGTCAGCATACTCTCCGATGCGGACTCCGTGCCTTTGGACGGCTTCTCGGAGGTCCTCCTCGTAGATGGCTTCGGCGCTGACCTGGCACACCTCCGACGTGGCCGGGATACGGGGGACCAGAACCTCCAGCACTACAGCGTGGACTGGAACTACATGCCGCTCGCTGGGGGCTCGGTGGTGCACACTCATCACCAGCCAGTAGCCTCGCCGATGCCGACCAATCACCACCGGGAGATGGAGGACGTGCTCTACCGGTACGGGGGCGACTACTTCGGGAACGTCGTCCGGGTCGAAGAGCGCTGGGTGGGGCGCAAGGGAGGCGTCTCATGGCTCACCGGCTTCGCGACTTCGGGATACATCGACATGGTCGGCGTGCTCGAGGGGAGAGCCTCCTTCTTCGACCTGATGGACGAAGACGTCGGCGCTCTGGCGTCGTCCGTGCTCAAAATCTTCGACTGCCTCAACGACGAGAATTTCGCCAGCTTCAACTTCTCCCTATATGGCCTGGAGGGCGCGGAAGGGTTCACGGTGAACTGCCGACTCTCGCCGAGGTTCCCACTCTCTAATGCTAGCGGGGCGAGCGACGTTAACTACTTCGAAGTCTCGAATGCGGAATCCCTGGCCTTCTTCTACGCTAAGGCCACTGCGAGGGAATTGCGCGAACGGTTTGCCGGTCCAGAGGGAGGGAGCTCGCGGTGAACCTGCTCCGGACGGTACTCGTGTTAGTGATATTCGTGATCCTGGTTCACATGGGGCTCGTCTACTCGGGCATAGAAGCGGACCTGAACGGCCTCACGCGCAGCATCTACAGCCTCGCCGAGCTACTCGAGATCCCGGCCCGAGTAGTCATCGACGCCCTGCCCGCCTCTACCGAGCAACGCCAGAACATACAGGCCAGCGGCATCTACTTCGTCGGCTTCGCCGCCATCGTCGGCTACTTTATCCTTTTCTTGCTCCTCGGCGTCGGGCGTAGGTAGGTCTTGGCTGTCGGGTGTCAGGTTTTAGCTTTTTGCTCTTGCCGCGGACCCAACATTAGCGACGACTAGCTTTCGTCGAAAGTCCAACAGGCCGTGGTTCTGGGGAAGTCACTCTCCGGCCACGTGTACGCCAAGTGAGGCCGCAGAGCGTAGACCGGCACGGCGTGCGAACGGCCGTCCGGCTGCATCGTCACTACCCAGTAGTCGCGAGTACTTATATCCGCTCCCCAATGCGACCCCATGGGAGCATCCCCGAGAGCGTCGAGGGGATGCTGTATCCCTTCTTTGGAGAACGGCGAGGCCGACGTGGGGGTCGACTTCTTGACCGACGACCAGCTCACCTCCCCCGATCTTACGGTCCTGGAGGACGAGAAGTACATCTGGCCGTTCTACTACCCGACTCCGGTGGTCAGGAGTGAGGTGCTCGATGAGAACCCAGAGATAGAGAACATCCTCAACGCCCTCACGGAGACCCTCGACCTCGATACCATGCGGGAGCTAAACGGCTGGGTGGGCATAGAGCAGGAAGACCCCGAGAACGTGACCGAGGGCTTCCTCATGGACCAGGGTCTGATCTAAACTGGGAGGCATGACGGCCCTCGTCCGCATAAGGCCAGAGCTCATAACCGAGCACCGGATGCGCATGGAGATAACGGACCTTGAGGACGAGGACATCGAGAACACCGTCCGCATGAAGGGCTGGGCATGGGTGCGCGCTCGTAGCAGCTGGGTCTACGCCGGCGAGCCGGACTTCATCTACCGCCAGATCCGCGAGGTCGTAATCGGCCTCCCGGATATCGCCTTCGACCCGGCGGGCATCGAGGAGAGCATAAGGAGCGTCGAGTCCAAAGCCCGCTCCGAAGAGGAGCGCGAAGAGGGACGCGCTCTCCTTCGTCAAGCCTTCGAGAAAACCGGACAACTGGAAAAAGCCGAGGGATTCTTGCGAAACGGCTGACCGGAATCGGGGGCTACCCGGCGAACAGTTTGGGTTCTAGCCTCTGCTGTGGGTCGCAATACTACAGAATGGTACAAAGAGGATCTCGCGTACATCGCCCACGCGGCGTTCATGGCGCGCAAGCCTGCATGAGACGATAACTACGCCTGGCCGTCGCGCAAAATTGGCAGGGAGTTCTGTACACTAGCCACAAACGCTCTCATGCTTACCAGGGTAACCGTAAAGTAACGGTAACGCAGTGAGGTTGCCGGAAAGGAGCTTGAGAGCTCTGCGACACCGGCTGTTCCATTGTCTGGGTTCCGGCCCCGCAGCCTAGCTATTGGTTGCTACATAGAGGTATCAGTAGAGGTATCAGGCCCGCCCTCTTCACGGCGTTCGTAGCTGATCTCCCGCAGAACCTCCGCTACGATCCGCACCGCGAACCCGGCCAAGACTGCGGCCACGATCGCCCCGAGCATCATGATCGCCGCGCTCGCGTAGACTAACCACGTTGCTAACCACGTCGCCACTTCCAACAACTCGCCCACTCTCTCCTACTTTCCGCGACTTGCCTCCTGTATGAGTGTAAGCCACTTTACAGCTGCCCCTACTTGCTTTCTCATACTTTGCACCCCTGGAGGGGTAGCAGAGTAGTTTAATGCAGCGTCTTCTCCTTCAAAAGAGAGAGGTCGTTTGTGCCTACGCAATGGACGCCGTAGCTGCCCGCGTTCGTGGGGTCGTCGGTACGGTATGCACTTCAACATCACAGAGCACGGGTTCGGCCTACTGGATATCCATCCAAACGTGTAGCAAGATGTCTGGTCGAAATCTCTACCCTCCCCTAGAAATCTGCCCTTAGCACCGGTCCTAACGCATAAGCATCGGCAAGGGTGAATAGGGGTTTCCGATAATTGTCCTTGTCGGCAACTTAGTGGATAAAGGTAGTAGGGCTGTCTCCTCACCCTTGACAGCTTCGTTATTTGAAGGCATTAATCTAAGTAGGAGAAAGTAGGTAGAGGCTAAGAACTTCGTCCCTTAGAAGATGGATGGGCGCTTAGGGCGGAGGGAGCCAGTGGCGCAACCGGCTACCTCGGAGATAAGGAGGTAGCGCTTATGAGGCGCTTACTTTAGGTTATGCCGGCAGCGGCCCTTATGGCGGCGTTGTTGGCGGTCACGGCGGTGCCAGCCTTCGCCACCATCCATCCCCTAATCCCAGGCGCAGGTAAGACCCTCACAGCGGAGCCCGCTGTACTGCCCGAGGGGGAGACACCCTCCGAGTCTCAGGACCCGCCTGGCCTGAGTGGACAGAGCAATGCAGACAATATCGCACAGCCCGTTCTTTCTGTCGGTTCACCTGAGTTCTGCGCTCCCGAAGGCGCTTGTGGCACCAGTCCGTCGGGTGGTAACTCGGAGAGCGCCTTCAAGGAACTCGAGTAAAGAGCGGCGTTGCGGTAAACTCCGCCTACGGTGCCTAAAAAGCGAATCGTCCAGCCGGAACGTTTCAGACGGCGTTCCGGCCCTTTTCACGCCCATTGAGTTTCCGAATCGCGAACTCTTGTCGGCAATTGGGTGAATAGTGGCAACGGGGCAGCCCCTAGGCTCTGTAGGTGTAAGTACTTAGACGACTAGTACATACTAACGGTGCGTGAAACTTCTGAGTCTGGCATTATTGATAGTAGCTCCAATTTAGAACCTCATCCTGGAGAAGGGGGATGCGCTAATGGCAACCGACTCAGAAGGTTCCCGGCGTATAGACGACCCAGGCGGCGAGATTCTGGCGGCACTGGGTCGAATCGAAAGGCGGCTCGAGATGCTCGAGGGTCGGCAAAGGCGGATTGAGGAGGAGATTCTGGCAGCCGAGCGCCGACACACGGAACACATAGGTTCGTTTGCCCCGATGACCAAAGAGCAACATGCGGCGGAGGAAGACTGGCAGCGCGTGGTAGCGGCTGCTCGGCGGGCGATGGAGCGTGAGAGTTAAAGGAGCCGACTGAGGCCTCCCGGAGCGGACCGAGTTTTCCGAGAATGTTCATTGTCGGCAACCTGCATTGCCCCGGTCCTAACGCATAAGAAGCATCCGCAGGACTGTATAGGAGTTTCCGAGAATACCTATTGTCGGCAATCTGGTGAATAGTGGCAACGGGGCAACCCTCATCTACGCTGCCTAGAAGGGCAGGCACTATATATTGTTAGGTTTGCTTCAAAAAATAGTACATATTGGCCATGCCTGCTACAAAAGCTCTGGGTAGTATGTTAAGCTGTGGGTAGGATGTTAATTAAAGGGTAGAGGCTAAGAACTTAGTCCTCTAAAGGTGGGCACTCAAGGCTACGAAGGGAAGAAGTCGAGGCGGTGGCACTAACGGCTATCAAGAGAAAGGAGGGGGTTTCTAACGACAGATGCCGGCAGATAAAAAAGTGTAAGTAAGATGGGGCGAGAATGAGAGCCTCGCATAGTAAGGAGAAAGAAATTGAGGAAGTTGATGTTGTTGGTGGCCGCGATGCTGGCAATGTTGCTGCTCGCTGCTGCTCCGGCCTTTGCGCAGCCAGCGGCTACGCAATCGCAGGCGATCGTCGCTAATGATAGCATCGTCCAGGCCTGTCAGCAGCTGCTGCAACAGAACAACCCGCAGACCATCAACCAAAATGCTACCCAGGCTAATTTGGTCGTTGGTGTGAGCCAGACCGGCACCGCGAATGTTGTCTCCGCCGCAAACACGCAGAGTGCGACGCAAACGGGTGCCACCCAGATCGGTGTCCAGGAGTGTAACCAGATAGTTCAGGCGAGGCCGACGCCGCCGCCTCTGCCGCCGCCTCCGCCGCCGCCGCCGCCGCCGCCTCCTCCTCC
>JALZFJ010000138.1 GCA_030867425.1 Actinomycetota bacterium
CGCGAAGGAGCGGCCGCTTCAAGAGAAACTCCTCACTGAAGATGATCGCTTCCTTGGCCTCAGCCGTGCGTTTCTCCTGCTCCTCTATCTTGATGCGCAGCATCTGCCTGGGATAGTTCCACTCGTACAGCGCCGTGCTGGCGTCGAGCCCCTCGTAGCACTGTAGGCGTATCAGCTCGACTCCGAGCGCAGCCGACAGGACCTTCGCCACCTCCGTCTTCCCGACGCCGGACTGACCCTCGATCAAGATCGGCCTCTTTAGCTGCATAGCAAGGAAGAGAGTCGTGGCGATGGCCCGGTCCGTGACATAGCCCTGAGCTCGCACCAAATCCTGGATCTTCTGGACTTCCTCGATCAACTAGCCCTCCTGCATTCCGTCAAAACCCACGGTAAAGTAATGTATTCTAGTACTTTAAAGGTCGTTGTGATGTGTGGGTAACCGTTTCCGTAAAGAGGGCGGGGATGGGGTACGAGGTTCGCATATAGCGTGGGGTTGTTGAGGAAGTTCACCACGAAGGAGGTCTTTTCGCTGAGGAGCTTCTTCTGTAAGCGGCGTTTGCCGCTGTGGTACGCAATCCGTTCTCGCGTAGGTACGTTGAGGATCTGGTGCAACTAATCAAGCCTAGCGGAGAGCTTTGCGATGCGGTCGCCGAACGTGCAATCTCGCTGTTAGGAGGCCGACTGGTAGAGAGCTACGGGAAGGGAGTAATAGCGGGGGCAAACGGCGAGCAGGAGCACACCATTGCCTGCATCATCACCGTCTTCGGCGATGCGCTTCGCGAAGGCGTTGGCGGAGGCCAAGCCTGGATCTCCTCCTCGACGGAAGTGGACTCCGCCAGCGAGCCGCTCGACATCCCGCTCGACTACAAGACGTGCTGTACGTAAAGAACACTCTTTGGTTTTCTCACGAGGTGTATATCGCCGCATCGAAGATTTCGCTTGTGGGGCTTTTTGAGCTCCATGAAGCGCCATAAATACCGGAAGGATAGAGTCTTAACCGGCTCACACGGGTAATTTACGCGAAAGAGAGAAAGGGGTACACCGTGACACGCAGTGGACATGAGTACATTGAGGGCATCCGCGACGGCCGCCAAGTGTATATCGACGGCGAGCTCGTCTCCGACGTAACCACCCATCCAGCCTTCCGGGAGGCCGTGCAGTCGATCGCCAACCTATACGATATAGCCAACGACCCGGCCAACAGGGAGCTCATGACCTACGACTCCCCGAAGACCGGCGAGCCGGTCAACCGTGCCTTCACGATCCCTCGCTCGCGAGAAGACCTCGTCCTGCGCCGCAAGGCGATCCGACGGTGGGCCGAGTCCACCTTCGGTCTAATGGGGAGGGGGCCGGATCATGTTGCCGGGTTTCTGGCAGCGTTCGCGAGCGCGCCGGGGGTCTTCGCACGTCACGGCCAGCGATTCGCCGATAATGTAGTGCGATTCTACGAGCACGTGCGCGACAATGACCTGTACGTCACTTATGTGATAGTACCGCCGCAGATAGACCGCTCAAAGCCCGCCCATCAGCAGGAGGACCCGCACCTGTACGCTGGCGTCTCCGAAGAGCACGAGGACGGGATCGTTATTAAGGGCGCCCAGATGCTCGGGACGGGCGCGGCTATCTCCGACTACGTGCTGCTAAGCTGCATCCACCCGCTGCGTCCTGGTGACGAGAACTACGCGATCTCGGTGGCTGTACCGATCTCCGCTCCGGGCCTCAAGACCTACTCACGGCGCTCCTATTCCGAGTCGGCGACGAGCGTCTTCGACTACCCTCTCTCCAGCCGCTTCGACGAGACTGACTCTTTCCTTGTCTTCGACGACGTGTTCGTGCCGTGGGAGAACGTCTTCGTCTATAAGGACGTGAACGTGGTGCGCTCCCAATTCTTCGAGACGCCAGCGCACGTCCTCGGCAATAATCAAGCGCAGATCCGGTTCTGGATAAAGCTAGAGTTTCTCACCGGCCTCGCCAAGCGGGTCGCCGAGATGAATGGCGTCGATGCGCTTCCGCCGGTGCAGGGTGCTCTCGGCGAGCTTGCTGCGCACGCGGCGATAGTAGAGGGGCTGGTCCGCGCACAGGAGGCCAACTGCGAGGTGGACTCCAACGGCACCGCTTGGCCGGGGAAGGCCGAGCTATACGCCAACATGACGCTCCAGCCCCATATATACTCGAAGATGCTGAATATGGTGCGCGACCTCAGCGGCGGCGGTCTGATACAGCTCCCCTCTTCCCACGCGGACTTCAAGAACCCCAGCATAGCGGCTGACCTCAACCGTTATGTGCAGTCGCCGGGTACTCCGTCACAAGAACGCGTGAAGCTGATGAAGCTCGTCTGGGACATAGTGGGCTCCGAATTCGCCAGCCGTCACCACCAGTACGAGATGTTCTACGCGGGTGCGCCGTTCGTGGTGAAGGGCCACATGTACCGTAACTATGATTTCGACGGGGCGAAGGCCCTCGTAGAATCCGCGCTTTCGGGGTACGACTTGGAAGGCCGCAAGGACCTGGCGACCGAGCGCGATCTAGCAGGCCGCTAAC
>JALZFJ010000140.1 GCA_030867425.1 Actinomycetota bacterium
AGCCTCGAACTCCTCTATGAGCCCTTCCGCACCGGTGGCTTGCGGATCCTCAAGTCTCACGCGCTCGTTCGTACGCCCACCGGTGCGTTCTTCGGACATCGCCTTATCCTTTCCCTACACCTGTCGATTCAGAATAGTTGGCTGGTCCACCCATGTCAATCGGTCCATCGCACACGTCACCAGCCGCCCAAAGCCTCGGTGAGCGGAGCGTTCTCCTCAAGTCGGAGCGTGAGGTGTGCCGGGCCGTCGTTCGTGTAGAGCGGTAGCCGCTCATCAGAGACCACGAGGGTCTTCCGGCCACTCGCCGTGCCGACCAGGGGCAACTCTTCGAAGCGTCGCGCCTCGTGGGGAACGAGATGCATCTGTTCCCCGTCCGCTTCCTTGCGGCCTTCGAGCTCGTAGTAGTCGAGGACGGCCTCGTTAGGCGAAGAGATACCGACGAGCTCGAAGCCTCCCTTAGGGTCGGCAGAGAAGTGCTCGTAAGTCGGATCCCTGTAGTAGGAGTGCACGTACTCGATCCCGAACTCGCCCGAGTCGGGGAGCGAGGAGCGGGTCACGACCCTACCGTCGGTGTCCCGAACCACGACCGATACACCCCAGTCGGCGGCCAGCACAACTACTGTCAGGAGGAGAACGAGAAGAGTGGCGATCCCGACGAGGAGCAACCATCGCTTTCTCGGACGCGAGGGATGGTCCTTGACTTTCAGTCTCCAACTGCCGGGACCTCCTTGCTTGCTTATGGTTAACAGCTGACGCCTATCCTGCTGCTTCGTCGTAGTAGCGTTGGGCGCCGGGGTGGAGCTCCAGCGGAGGGGTCTGGGGGGCCGTGTTTATGTCGAGGTTGTTGGCCTCGGGGTGGGCCTCGGCGAGGGCGTCCTGCTGTTCGAAGAGGATCCTCGTTATGTCGTACGCCATCTGCTCGTCCATTGACTCGTTGACGACCAGGTAGTTGGGGACCCCGATCACGGCCACGTCCTGGTCAAACCCCTGGTAGGTGCCGGCCGGGATGATATCCTGCTGGTAGACCTCACCGTACTGCTGCTGCAGCGCGCCGAGGTAATCGACGCTCGGCAGCAGCACGATCTGGTTCGTCGTGGCGAGGTCGGTGACGGCACCCGTCGGCAGACCACCGGACCAGAAGAAAGCGTCTATGGTACCGTCGCGTACCGCATCCACGGATTCGTCCACCCCCAGTTGCTGGCGGTCGATGTCCGCGTTGGGGTCTATACCCGCCGCACTGAGTACCCGGAGTGCTATCACCTCGGTCCCGGAGCCGGGTGAGCCCACGGAGACGCTCCTGCCCCTCAGGTCTTCGATGCTACCGATGCCGGAGCCGGCGGTGGTCGCGATCTGAGTGTAGTTGGTGTAGAGTTGGGCGAGGGCCTGCACGGGGACCGGCTGCCCCTCGAAGTCCTCCCGCCCCTCGACGCCGTCGGCCGCCGTGTCGGCCAAAGAGAATGCAACGTCGCTGCTCCCATCGCCGACGAGCGTCATGTTGTCTACCGACGCCGAGGTCGACTCGGCGGTAGCCTCGACCCCCTCTATGTTCTGCGTGATCTGGTCCGCCAGGGCACCGCCGTAGACGAAGTAGACCCCACCCGTCCCCCCGGTCGCGATCGAGAGCCTGTTGCCCCCGCCCGGCGCCTCGCTCGTGCTGCAGGCCGCGAGCACAGATAAAGCGAACAGCGCAACCACAGCGCCCGAGACCGCCCGACCGAAACGCCCCGACCCGACAGAAACGACCCTTCGCACGTTTATCTCCTCCTCGCTTCCCCGCTGGCGTCGCCGACCTTCCCTCTTCTGGCCACTATATTGGCGCTCCGAATTCCAGTCAACCGCGAGGAGGTCTGGTTGCGATGACCAGGGCACCGTGCCAGAATTGCTCGTGAAGGGGCGTTTCTTCGGGACAAAAGCCCTCAGATTCCGTGCCGGCAGGCCGGATCTGCACCAGACAACCACGAGGAGGGCGAATTCGATGAACTTCGATTATTCCGAGAAGGTGCAAAAGCTCCGAGCTGAGCTCAACGAGTTCATGGAAGAGCACGTTTATCCTAACGAAAAGACTTATCAGGAACAGCTCACAGCGTCCGAGGAGCGCTGGAGCATTCCCCCTATAATAGAGGAGCTAAAACAGAAAGCCAAAGCGGCGGGCCTCTGGAACCTCTTCCTCCCAGACTCCGACCTCGGGGCGGGCCTGACCAACTTGGAGTACGCGCCCCTTTGCGAGATCATGGGCCGTTCCCCCATCGCCCCCGAGGTCTTCAACTGCAACGCCCCCGACACGGGCAACATGGAGGTCCTTGCACGCTACGGTAGTCCTGCACAGCAGGATAAATGGCTAAAACCCTTGCTGGACGGCGAGATCCGCTCGTGCTTCGCGATGACCGAGCCGGAGGTGGCCTCCTCGGACGCGACGAACATTCGTGCCCGCATCGAGCGCGACGGAGACGAGTATGTGGTAAACGGGCGCAAGTGGTGGTCGACGGGGGCACCTGATCCCCGCTGCAAAGTCGCCATCTTCATGGGCAAGACCGACCCGGAAGCGCCACGATACGAGCAGCAATCTATGATCCTGGTTCCTCTGGACGCAGAAGGCGTGAAGATGGAGCGTACTTTGAACGTCTTCGGCTACGATGACGCGCCGCACGGGCATGCCGAGATCTCCTTCGAAAACGTCCGCGTCCCCACAGAGAACATAATCTGGGAAGAAGGCAAGGGCTTCGCCATTGCGCAGGGGCGTCTGGGGCCGGGTCGCATCCACCACTGCATGCGCCTCGTCGGAGTGGCGGAGAGAGCTATCGGGCTCATGTGCGAGCGGGTCAAGGAGCGAGAAGCGTTCGGCAAGTCCCTAGCCGAGCAGGGCGTGATCATGGAGTGGATCGCCGACTCGAGGACCGAGATCGAGCAATCCAGGCTCCTCACCCTCAAGGCCGCCCACATGATGGACACGGTGGGCAACAAGGAGGCCAAAGCCGAGATCGCCATGATAAAGGTCGTCGCCCCGAACACGACGCTTCGCGTCCTCGACCGCGCCATCCAGGCCTTCGGCGGCGCAGGCGTCTCCGACGACTTCCCGCTCGCCAACTTCTGGGCGGCCTCCCGGGCCCTCAGGCTAGCCGACGGTCCCGACGAAGTGCATCGTGCCGCCGTCGCCAAGCTGGAGCTGAAGAAGGAGCGCAAGGCAAGCCTGGTGACCTAAGAGGTGAAGGGCGAGTTGGCGGTCGCGGACGAGCAAGGAGTTCGGCTTCGTCACCCGTGGTCCGGCTTCGAAGGGCGTCGCAACCGTCGTCAAGCACCGATAGTCGAACGCCTTCCTTGGGACCTGGAAGACTAGGGGGTAGGAAGGAGACCTACTTATTCTACCGGTAAGAACCACTACGACATCATAGACGACTTCCTCGACGCCGAGAGCCCTCTGCTTCGCGGTCCTCGAGCAGATGAACGTCCTCTAATCCGAGCCGGTCTTCACCCAACTTCAGTACAATCTAATCCGCAAGCACATACGCTTTTTCGGAGGTGGCGCGTTGGCGATAGAGATGACGGGGGGTTCGATTGTGAACGAGCGGGGAACCGTGGTCACCTTCCGGCAGAAGTGCGAGAAGTGCGGCTACGTCTTCGACTTCAACAAGACGACCATCGTTCCGGCCTTCAGCTCGCGCAAGGTACGGCCGTTCACCTGCCCGGAGTGTGACAACTACCAGGAGGTAGAAGCAAGACATTACAACCCCAATCGGCAATAAGCGCATCGTGAGGCGCGTTTCGGCCGCATATGAGGTCGCGGTGCGCCTGGCGACAGTCTCCCGCGTCTGTGGGGAGCGCTCGCCCAATAAGTTTGCCCTGCCCCTCTTCGCATAACTAGCCCACGCTCGAGGCATTGCCCTTAACTACCTGCAGTCAGCAGGGCAACGGAAGCACACTCAGCTTGTTTTGTGCTCGTGACCTAGACGGTAGTCAATGCATCTTTAGACTTTTCGAGGAATGCCATCCGGTGCAGCTCGCTGATCTTCAAGCCCTTGATGACGAGCACGGTATTGATCGCTGCCGCCCACGCGAGATCTGCGGCGATCAACACTGCGCCGTCCGCCTCGTGGACCTCTTCTACCACCCTCTGGCAGGTTTGCCGGGCCGGCCTTAAGGGTTCTGACCCTTGCTAGGTTCGTTTCCACCACCACCCCAGACTCCAGCGTCCGGTGGACGGGGCACAGATCGGCGATCTCCAAGAGTCGCTCGCGCTGCATCTCTTCCAACGGACCCGTCAGCTCGAGCTCGCGATTAATGCGGTCGACCTTCCGATCTTTCGCCTCGTGGTTCCCGGCGCGGTCCTTCTGATGACTCAATCGGACCGTCAACGATTCTAACGGCCATCCTTTGCGGTCGGCGTATATGCGGAGGGTCATCGCAGTGCACGACCCGAGCGCGACCAGCAGGTAGTCGTAGGGTGTGGGCCCGGAGTCAGAACCCCCCACACTCACCGGTTCGTCGGCCACGAGCGTATAACCGTTTGCCGTGACGTCGGTACGCAGACTGCTCTCCGTACGCACCATCACGCGGCTGTCTTCCAGGGTCATCTTCTGCACCTCTCTCCTACTCAACGCTTCCTGACCTCGCGTGAGATTAAGAAACTAGGATCTACCTTGCCGCTCAACCAGTTCTACTGGCCCACTCCTCTATGGTGAGAGCGCGCACCCCGAACGTGTCCCGCAATGTCGAAGGGTCTGCCGCATAGCCCACGACATCGAAGAGGGTCATCATGTGCGCCAGCTCCTGGACGTAGGGGACCACTCGTCCGGGGAGGCGCATAGCGATCAGTGGCAGGTGTAGAGTCCGTATTCGCCTGCCTCGGCCCCTTCCGAGGCGCTCGAAGGCGCCGTCGAAGGTGGTGGTGTCCGGACCGGAGATCTCATAGCGACCGGTGATGTCCTTCTTAAAGGCTTGCACCGCCGCTCGGGCTATGTCGCTGGCAGCGATCCAGGAGAGGGGCTGTCGTTGGCGACCGGGGACGAACGCGACCGAGCCTTGGAGCATCATGTGGAGGGTCTCCATGAATATCGCCGGGCGCAGGAT
>JALZFJ010000315.1 GCA_030867425.1 Actinomycetota bacterium
GCGTGCCGTTCTGGGAGGATGTGGTCGTAGGTCTGGACGGTCCGGTTATACAGGACGGTTTTATAAAGGTCCCTGAAGCACCGGGCCTTGGGGTGGAGTTGAACGAAGAGGTAGCCCGCGAGTACGCTCTGGAAGGCGAGCCCTTCTTCGAAGGGTAACATGGGATTCGTCTCGTAGGCGGGGAAGGGTGAGCGCGTTTGGTCTCGCAACTAGGTAGGGCCATGACGCGGGTAAGCGACGCGCCGCTGCGCGTCGGCAACGAGCTCGGGCTGCTCGAGAACGGCCCCGCTACCTATGAGGACTGGCTGGGGGAGATCGAGGTCGCAAAGCGCTGGGTGCACCTCGAGAACTACATCTTCAAGGCGGATCGTATAGGCCACCGCTTCGCCGAGGCGCTGGCGGCGAAGGCTAGAGAGGGCGTCCCGGTGCGTATCCTCTACGACTGGTTCGGCTCGATGGACGTGCCTCGATCCTTCTGGGAAGAGCTCAGACAGGCGGGTGTGGAAGCGCGGGCGGTCAACCCGCCGACGCTACGGGAGCCTCTGGATTTCTTGCTGCGCGATCATCGTAAGCTCTTGGCCGTCGACGGCGCCTACGCCTCGGCGGGCGGGGTTTGCATCTCCGACGCGTGGCTCAGGCGTTCCCCGGAGACGGGACTCCCTTACCGCGACACGGCCGTGAGCGTGCGGGGACCGGCCGTCGCCGACCTCGAGCAGGCGTTCGCTGGCGTGTGGGACCGGGCGGGCGCCACCCCGCTACCCGCCGAGGAGCGCCCCGTTGTCGAAGACGTCCCGGCGGCCGGCGAGGCGGCGGTGCGGGTGGTAATCCAGGAGCCCGGCAAGGCGCGTATCTTGCGTGTACTGCAGTTCCTCATCGCTGAGGTCGACGAGAGGCTTTGGATCGCCGACGCGTACTTCCTCTCGATCCCGGGCCTCACCCAGTCCTTGATGGCGGCCGCGAGAGACGGGATAGACGTCCGCATCCTCCTGCCGGCGACCAACGACCTACCATGGATCGGCCTCCTCTCGCGCACCGGTTACCGGAGGCTCCTCGAGAGCGGAGTGCGTATCTACGAGTACGGTGGCCTGATGATGCACGCGAAGACGAGCGTCGCCGACGGCTTCTGGGGCCGGGTGGGCTCGACGAACCTGAACGTCTCGAGCCTCCTGGCGAACTGGGAGGTAGACCTCCTCGCCGAGGACTATTCCTTTGGGACCGAGATGGAGGCGATGTTCGAGGAGGACCTGAGGGACGCCCGGGAGATACTGCTCCGCGGTACCGCCCGACGACCGCGGGCGCAGCCTGAGCGTCCCATCAGTCGGGCCGAGAGGCGGGTCCAGCGCGAGACACCGGGCAGCGGCTCGCGGGCGGCCGCGACGGTCTCCCGGGTCGGGAATGCCGCTCTCACGGCGGGGAGCGCTCCCCTGAACACCCATGAGAACGCCATAGGCGCCGCGCTCGCTGCCGGCGTTTTGAGCGTCTCGGCCCTGGGCGCCCGCTACCCACGCCTCCTTGCCTGGCCGCTCGCGGCCGCGGGCGGCCTCGCAGGGACTCTGAGCCTGGTGCACGCTGCCCAAAGGGCCTGGTCCACGCGCACCGCGAAGGACGTGCCGGGTAGAGGCGACGAGGGCGCCGACGTCTCGGGACCGTAGAAGGTCCGCAGGCGTCGAACCCCAGAGCCTATCTCGGCAGTAGCGCGATCGCCCACCCGGGACTGCCGGAGGAGCCGGCGATCTGAGCGGCAAAGCGCGCCTACGTCCCCGAGCTCACTATCCTTCCCACGGAGATCCAGGCCTTAGGCAAGACCTCCGCCGCGAGCCAGCCCGTATCGGACGTGTAGGCCGGGATGTGGGCGCTAGCGGTGGTCGGAGCCCTCGTCGTTCGATAGTGGCGTTGCTCATAAGTAATCAAGCGCGACGTTGGGTGGGTCTACCTACCTAAGTGCTCTTCGATCTCTTCGTAAGAGGGTTTCTTTGTCTGCGTGCATCACCCCTTAGAGTGAGCGTCCTCGGAAGGAAGTTTAGCAGGACGCCCGTATTCCCCGCGTCGGTTGCTATACTTGATCCAACCGAAGCAGGAGTAGGGTCGGCAAGAGCAGCTCCGAGGTGGGGAAGGATACGCTAAGTGAGGGTGGCTTTGTTCGTTCCGTGCTACGTAGACCTCATAAACCCGGAGGTGGGGGTTAGCGTGGTGCGGATTCTGAGGAGACTCGGGGTCGAGGTGATCTACCCGGAGGACCAGACTTGCTGCGGCCAGCCGGCCTTCAACTCCGGCTTCTTCGACGAGGCGTGGGGTGTCGCACGCCACTTCCTTAGCGTCTTCGAAAGAGAGCGCTTCGACTACATCGTCTGCCCCTCCGGCTCCTGCACCGCGATGGTCTCGCACTACTACCCGTTTATCTTCAAGGAGATGCTCGAGGAGCGAGAACGCTCGGAGGACTTGGGGAACCGCGTCCGGGAGTTCTCAGACTTCCTGGTAAACGTGCTCGGGGTAAAGGACCTCGGCGTCCGGTACGAGGGGAGGACAGTCTTCCACACCGGCTGCCACCAGCGGCGAGAGCTTGGGATACTGGAGGAGCCGCGGGAGATTTTGAGCAACGTGGAGGGATTGGAGCTTTTAGACTGGGAGAACGAGGAGCTCTGCTGTGGGTTCGGGGGGACCTTCGCCGTGAAGATGCCCGCCGTCTCGACGGCAATGGCCGACGAGAAGATAAAGGCGTTAGAGAAGAGCGGGGCCGACACTCTGATCTCCGGCGACTCTAGCTGCCTGATGCACCTGGAGGGAAGATTGAAGCGTACGGGACATGACACCCGCATATACCATCTGGCCCAGATACTCGGCTCTGACGAGGGAAATGTTGGATAGAAGAGTGGAGACGAAGAAGCCCACCCACGAGCGCGACACCGAGGATCGCCGTCGCGAAGGCATCGCCAGCAAGGTCGAGGGCTTCAACGAGCGGGGCCGGAAAGCCGTACGCGACCGGGAACTCCACGACGCAGTCGAGCACTTCACCAAGAAGTCCGTCGCGGCGCGCAACACCGCTCTGAATGCCCTCCCTGATGCCCCAGAACTCAGGGAGAGGGCGTACCGCATCAAGCAGGAGACTATGGCCAACCTGGATCGCTACCTGGAGCAGGTGGCTGACGCTGTAGAGGCTCGGGGTGGCAAGGTCTTCTTCGCCAAAGATGGGGAAGATGTTGTCCAGTACGTCGGAGACCTGGCGCGGAGGCGAAACGCGAAGGTGATCGCCAAGTCAAAGAGCATGGCGACCGAGGAGATAGAGCTCAACCGGCGTCTAGAGGAGGACTACGCGGACCTGGGCCTCGAGATCGTCGAGACGGACCTCGGAGAGTGGATCGCCCAGCTCGCCGACGACAACCCCTCGCACATCGTTGGTCCCATCCTCCACATGAACCGCTGGCAGGTGGCGGATATCCTCTCAGGGGTGGCCGGGGAGAAGCTACCCCCGAACGTCGAGGACCTGGCGGCCTTCGCCCGCAAACGGCTGCGGGCGAAGTTCCTGACCGCGGATATCGGCATGTCCGGGGCGAACTTCGGGGTCGCCGAGACGGGCACGATCTGCACAGTCACCAACGAGGGCAACGGGCGGCTGGTGACGAGCGTGCCGCCGGTCCACGTGGTCGTGATGGGGATAGAGAAGCTAATCCCACGCTTTTCGGACCTCTCGGTCTTCGTCCAACTCCTCGCGCGTAGCGGGACCGGCCAGAAGCTCACCGTCTACACCAACTTCGTGACAGGGCCGCGCGGCGATGGCGAGCTCGACGGCGCGGAAGAGATGCACCTGATCCTCTTGGACAACGGTCGCTCAGAGCTCCTCGGCACGGAGTTCGAAGAAGCCCTCTACTGCATCCGCTGCGGCGCCTGCCTGAACGTCTGCCCCGTCTATAGGCAGACCGGTGGCCACGCCTACGGCTCGACCTACTCCGGTCCCATCGGCGCCGTCTTAACCCCCCTCTTGAAGGGCAACGAGGAGGCCAAAGACTTGCCCCACGCTTCCTCCTTGTGTGGCGCGTGCTCGGAGGCGTGCCCCGTAGGAATCCCGCTGCACGACCTCCTCTTAAAACTCCGCAATCAACAGGTAGAGGAGGGTCTGGCTAGCAACGCACAAGAGCTCGCCTTCAAAAGCTTCGAGAACGCGATGAAGAGGCCGACCCTGTACAGGATCTCCGGCAAGGCCGGACGCGTGGCCCAGAAACCTCTCCTGCGGGACGGCTCTATCCGACCCGTCCCCGGACCTTTGAGTGGCTGGGTAAACTCCCGCGACCTCCCACCGCTGGCGGAGAAGTCCTTCCGCGAGCTCTGGAAGGAGGGCATCTAGACGTGGCGGATCGGGCGGAGTTCCTGGAGTCCATCCGCCACCGGACTCAAGCCGGACGGTACAAGCCCACCAGGTCCCCCGACATCGCCTGGACACCGAAGGGAGAACCACGAGAGAGCCCGCCGATAGAGGATTCCCTGGCACGTTTCCTGGAAGAGCTCGAAGCCTTGGGCGGAAATGGAAAACGGGTCGGGAACCTCGAAGAAGCTAGGGACTACGTCCTCTCCCTGGCCAAAGAGCGCGACGCGAAGCTGCTAGTCCGGTGGGACGTGGAGGAGCTTGAGGCTTTGGGCGTGGACGGCCCTTTAACGGAGGCCGGGGTAGAGGTGACGGTCTGGCGGGAGCTTACGAACTTCCGAAAGGTGGCCGGGCGGGCGGACATAGGGCTTTCGACGGCAGAGTGGGCTATCGCCGAGACTGGGAGCCTGATCCTGACCGGCGGGCCGGGCCGAGGCCGCACGGTCACCCTCCTGCCGCCAACCTACGTGGCAGTGGTATCAGTGGAGAAGGTCCTCTCTACAGTCTCGGAGGCTATCGAGAAGTATGCCGGGGGCGCGTTGCCGGCCAACGTCTGCTTCCACACCGGCCCCAGTCGCTCTGGGGACATCGAGATGTCGCTGGTCACTGGGATGCACGGGCCAGGGGACGTGCACGTGGTTCTGGTTGGTTAGGGTGAGTAACCCGCTAAGAGAAGCTTGGGCCGAGGGCCGGACGGCGTTCGGACTGTGGTCGGCGATTCCGAGTTCTTTTAGCGCCGAGCTGGTCGCTGGCACCGACATTGACTACGTGTGCGTTGATCAGCAGCACGGGGTCGTAGACTTCGCTTCGATGGTCCCCATGCTTCAGGCCATCGAGGCTGCGGGGGCGACGCCGATCACGCGCGTGCTCTCGAACGATCCGTTCCGGATCATGAAGGCCCTCGACGCTGGCGCATGGGGAGTCATTGTGCCTTTGGTTAACGGTGCTGGAGAAGCTGCCCGCGCCGTGGCGGCCTGCCGGTATCCGCCACACGGCATCCGCTCCTATGGACCCATCCGGGCGGCGAGCGTCATCGGGTCGAGGAATCCGGAGGATCTTGCCGGGGAGGTGCTGTGTCTCGTTATGGTCGAGACGAGGGAGGCGCTCGAAAACGTGGAGGAGATCGCCGCCACGCCCATGGTGGATGGTATCTACATCGGGCCCGCCGACTTGGCGATCTCTTTAGGGCTCCCGCCAACCGTGGACATAACGGAAGACGCTCACATAGAAGCCGTGCGCCGGATCAGGGATGCCTGCCAGGAACATGGCATAGCCGCAGGAATACATGCTGCCTCAGGGGAGTCGGCGAAGAAGCTCGCCGAGACGGGGTTCGACATGGTGACTGTAGCGACAGACGCAGCCCTCTTGAGTGCCGCCGCTCAGCAGGAGGTGACAGCGGCCCGCGGCGGGCTCGCCGCGTCGGAGCCCAGTCAGGGCTACTCCTGAAGCTAACCGACATCGATCTTCCTTGCTTACCGGGCGCCCTCTGCAGCCTGGCTCGCCTCGGCCTCGGTCTCTCGCAGGGCTTCCTCAACGCTCTTGTGTCCCAGCAGCGCTTCGCAGATGCCTTGCCAGATAGCATCTTCGACCGCCGGGTAGGCCTTGTGCTTGGGCAGGATCAGGGCCGGGAAGGAGAAGAGCACAGGAGCCAGGATACGGGCGTTACCCTCGTAACCGAAGAGAACGCCGACGACCCGGAGGTGCAAGCCGTCCTCAACCCGAGCTGCGACAACCCGCCGGCCTAAAGACAACCTCCGAACCTCGTGAACAGGAGGGGAGGGCCTCGGCGCGCCCCCCCTCCTAGAACGCTTTCACCACTCCGCCACGGTGCCGTCCTCGTTGCGCCACACGGGGTTTCTCCAGTCGTGGCCGGTCTTTGTTGCCTCCCGGACCTTCTCTTCGTCTATCTCGATCCCTAACCCCGGGCCTTTCGGGACCGCTACGTAGCCTCTCTCGTAGGCGAAGACGCTCGGGTCTTTCAGGTAGTCCAGTAGGTCGCTTTCCTCGTTGTAGTGGATACCCAAAGACTGCTCCTGGATGAAGGCGTTGGGGGTGCAGGCGTCGAGCTGCAGGGAGGCCGCGAGCGCGATGGGGCCCAAAGGGCAGTGCGGGGCGACCGCGACGTCGAAGGCCTCGGCCATAGCGGAGATCTTGCGCACCTCCAGGATGCCACCGGCGTGCGAGAGGTCGGGCTGCACGACGTCCACGTAACCGCTCGTCAGCACACCCTTGAAGCCCCAGCGGGTGTACATACGCTCTCCTACCGCTATGGGCGTCGTGGTGTGACGGGCGACTTCGCGCAGAGCCTCTACGTTCTCAGGCAACACGGGCTCCTCTATAAACATCGGCCTGTAGGGCTCGAGCTCGCGCGCCAGAGCCTTCGCCATACCCTTGTGTACCCGCCCGTGGAAGTCTATCGCGACGTCCAGGTCCGAGCCGACCGCCTCGCGCACGGCCGCGAACCGTTCGACGGCCGCGTCGAGCTTGACGTGGGAGTCTATGTAGTTGAGCTCCTCAGTCGCGTTCATCTTGACGGCGGTGAACCCCGCCGCCCTTTGCGCTCTGGCGGTCTCTGCCACATCTGCGGGCCTGTCGCCGCCGATCCAGTTGTAGACCCGCACCTCCGCGCGAGCGGCTCCACCCAGCAGCTCGTAGATCGGCACCCCTAAAGCCCTGCCCTTTATGTCCCAAAGCGCCTGCTCTATGCCCGAAAGCGCGCTGGTCAGGATCGGACCTCCCCGGTAGAAGCCCCCGCGGTAGAGCACCTGGAAGTGATCTTCGATCCTGAACGCTTCTCTGCCCACGAGGTAGTCGGAGAGCTCCTCCACCGCAGCCCGCACGGTCTGTGCCCGTCCCTCGACGATGGGCTCGCCCCAGCCCGCGATTTCTTCGTCGGTCGAGACCTTCAAGAACAGCCAGCGCGGCGGGACCTCGAACAGCTCCAAAGTGGCGATCTTCACGCTTCCTCCCCTGCCTTCCTGAGTCTTCCGGGTACGTGTCCGCGCGTTCATGGTGCCGCACGTGCCGGCACTGTGGCAAGATGTTGCACGGATGGTAAGGGGGCTCGGGAAAGGTGCACGAATGACTAAAGGAGGTTCGGCGTGAGAGCGGTCGTTGAAGTGGTCACGGCCGGAGAGACGATGGTCCTGGGGACTCCCGCTCAGCCGGGGCGCCTTAGGCACGCCGGGAGCCTGGAGCTGAAGATAGGCGGGGCCGAGTCCAACCTCGCCATCGCCCTCTCTCGTCTCGGCATCTCCGCTGGGTGGGCGAGCTACCTGGGCGACGACGAGCCCGGGCAGCTCGTGCTCGACCGCGTCCGCGCCGAAGGGGTGGATACCTCGCGGGTGCGCCGCCTGGAGGGGCACCCCACCGGCCTCTACTTGCGCGAGAGGCTCGGTACCGGGGGACGGGTCTACTACTATCGCAGAAGCTCTGCCGCCTCTGCGATGGGCCCCCGAGCCTTCGACCCGGAGTACCTCGCAGGGACGCGTTTCTTGCACCTCACCGGCATTACCCCCGCCCTCTCTGAAAGCTGCCGCGATTTCACCCTCTGGGCGGCCGAAGAAGCCCGCGAAGCGGGGATACGCTTAAGCTTCGACGTCAACTACCGGTCCAGGCTCTGGTCCCCGGAGGAGGCTAGAGGTTTCGTGGAAGAGCTCTTGCCTCACGTGGCCCTGCTCTTCGTCGGGGATGAGGAGGCCCAGGCGATCTGGGGCGGGGACGACGAAGGGTTCGTCCGAGGGTTGGCCGAGTTGGGGCCAAAGGAGGTAGTGCTCAAGAAGCGCGAAGAGAGCATGGTCCTCTCCGAGGACCGCGTCCTGACGGCAGAGTCCAGTTTCGAGGTGCAGGAGGTGGACCCCGTCGGGGCGGGCGACGCCTTCGATGCAGGATACCTCGCCGGCCACCTGTGGGACCTAGCCCCTGAAGAGTGTCTTCGCGTCGCCAGCGCCATGGGCGCTATGAGTGTTACCGCTCTGGGGGATTACGAAGGCCTGCCGTGCAAAGAAGAGCTGTGGGCCTTCCTGGAGGGCAGAGAAGAATTAGGGAGGTGACCGCGCAGCATGTGGTAACGTAAGGCGCGAGAGATGTCGAAGGATCACCGGAGGGAGAAGCAAAGTTGCAGAAGATAGAAGGCGTGTACGTTGCGAACGTGACACCGTTCAAGGACGACGACCCTCTGGTGATAGACATCGACGCCTACCTCGCGCACGCTTCCTGGTTGGCGGAGATGGGGGTGAGGGGCATCGTGCCCTTCGGGACCAACGGCGAGGGACCCTCGGTGGCCCTGGGCGAGAAGCTGCAGGTGTTGGAGGCGCTCTTCGAGGAAGAGTTGCCACTCCAGATCCTCCCCGTCGTCATGCAAGGCAACCTGCCCGATACTTTGCAGATGCTCCGAGCTTTGGAGGAGTACCCCGCGACTGCGGTGCTGGTCCTGCCACCATACTACTTCAAGCCCGCTACCGCCGAAGGCCTCGAACGCTTCTACAAGCCGGTGCTGGAGGCGACTCGCCACCCCGTCATCGTCTACCACATCCCCAAGTACGCTGTGCCCGTGCCCGAGAAGGTGGTGACCGGCCTACCAGCCTGGGGGGTCAAAGACTCTGCGGGGGAACCCGGATACGCCGAAGCGGTTTTGAAAGCGGGCAAAGGCGTGCTCATCGGGACCGAAGACGATCTCTGGCAGAAGCTGAACCTTGGGGCGCAGGGTGTGATCTCCGGTCTGGCCAACTTCATCCCCGAGAAGATCCTGGAGATGCACGAGAAAGCGAAAACAGGCGACGAAGCCGCAGGGAAAGCCCTCTCCGAGAAGCTCCAGGAAGTGCGGGCGATGTCCAAAGAATACGCCTCCCCCGCGGTCTTGAAGCAGCTCGCCGAAGCCCGGCACCGGGCGCCGATGGGAACGGTGCGCCCGCCCTACGTACCAGTCCCCGTGGATTACGATCCTGGGCCGACCCTGGAAGCTTCCTTCTCGGCAGTGAGCTCGTAACCAGACGAGAAGGGATCGGTAGTCGGCCCGACAGCCTTTGATGCTGCGTGTGGCGGTCATCGGGGCGGGCGTCGTCGGGGCTTCGGTGGCCTTCCGGCTAGCGGAGAGCGGAGCGATCCGCGTCTGGGTCCTCGACAAAGCCCGTCCGGCGAGCGGGACGTCCTCCGCGAGCTTCGCCTGGGCAAACGCCAACGAGAAGACGCCTCATGATTACTTCGAGCTGAATTACACGGGGCTTAGGGAGCACTTCGGACTGCGCAACGAGCTGGCCGGGGAAGCACCCTGGCTCCACCTCGGGGGCAACGTCGTGTGGGCCGAGGACGAGAAGGCCCGGGAAAAACTTCGCCGCCGCGTCGAACGGTTGCGCTCCTGGGGGTACGCCGCCGAGTGGCGAGAGGCTTCTTGGATCAACGAGACCCTGGAGCCCGGCATAGCCTTCCCGAGCCCGGACATCCCCGTGGCTTTCTTCCCCGAGGAAGCCTGGGTAGACGCCCCCGGACTCGCGAACGCCCTCGTCGAGCTCGCCAGTCGGAACGGAGCCGAGATGCGCTTCGACGCCACCGTGGAGTTGATCGAGGCCGTCGGCGGGCGCGTGGCGGGGGTCTGCCTCCGGGGAGGCGAGCGCCTCCCGGTCGACGCCGTGGTCAACGCGGCGGGGCCGCAGGCGGATCGCGTGGCCGCGCTGCTCGGCCTGCGTTTGCCGCTCAAGCCGAGCAAGGGCCTGCTCGTGCGCCTCGCTGTGGAAGGGACCCCTCTCGGGCGCATCGTGCACTTGCCAGGCGTTAACATCCGCCCCGACGGGCCAGGACACGTCCTCGTCCACCACGGCTCGATCGACGAGAGACTCGAAGACGGCACCGGCGAAGACGAAGCTTCCCTTCGTCTCGAACTGGTAGAGCGCGCCCGCCGGGTGGTTCCGGCGCTCAAGAACGCGGAGGTGGAAGAGGCCCGGGTCGGCGTCCGCCCTTTCCCGGAGGACGGCTTCCCATGCGTGGGGGCAGTCTCCGCGGTGCCCGGCTACTACGAAGCCGTCACTCACAGCGGCGTCACGCTCGGTCCGCTCGTCGGTCGTCTTCTGGCGCTGGAAATACTCACCGGCAAGGTAGATGCGGCGATCTTCCCGTTCCGCCCGGATCGCTTCGCTCGCGGTTGAGGGGGCCTCGGAAGCGAGCCTTTTGAAGTGAACTCGTGCATTTGTTACGTGGCGTAGAATACCGGCACGTCAGCAACATCTGGAGGAGTTTTGGACAGTCTCTTTGAGTCCGTAGAGGATGGTGAGAACCGGGAGGAGAGGCTTGCGGAGCTTGCCCGGCAGGTCTCCGTGTGCACAAAGTGCGACCTCGCGCTCACGAGGACGAACACGGTTTTCGGGACCGGCGACCCGTACTCTCCTTTGATGCTTGTCGGTGAGGGTCCGGGGGAGAACGAGGACGCGACGGGCCTACCGTTCGTGGGCCGAGCCGGCAAGCTCCTCGACGACATCCTCGCGGCTGTGAACCTGACCAGGCAGGACGTATACCTGACGAACGTCGTCAAGTGCCGGGCGGCCGTCCAGGAGGGGGGGCGGATGAAGAACCGCCAGCCCAGGACCGGGGAGATCAAGGCCTGCAACCCCTACCTGCAGGGGCAGATGGAAGCGGTGCGGCCCGAGATCATACTCTGCCTCGGTAGCCCCGCCGCCAAGACGCTAATAGACAAGGACTTCAGGATCACCAAAGACCGTGGCAAGTGGTACGACTTGGACGGCATAAAGGCGATGGCCACCTTCCACCCGGCCTACGTACTGAGACAACGCGGCGAGGACCTCGACCGCGCGAAGCGCGCTGTATGGAAAGACATTCAGGAAGTCTACTCCGAGTACCAGAAGGCCCTAGAGGAGCGGGGGTAAGCCCTGAACCTACTTAGGGTCTCCCTGCGCGCCTTTTGTCTGGCCCTGCTCTTCCCATTGCTCGCGGCCTTCGAAGGAGCGGATACGAGCGGCCAAGGCGATGAGGGCAGCGAGCCCGATGCCAGCGACCAGGGTAGCTGGCAGACGAAGGCGGCCCTGCCGACGCCGCAGAGCGAGGTGGCGGTAGCCGAGCTCGACGGCAAGGTCTACGTGCTAGGCGGCTACACCGGGGAGACGACATCCTCAACCCTCAACCGGGTCTACGACCCCTCAACCGATGCTTGGAAAGAGCTCGCTCCCATGCCGCGCGGCCTCGATCACGTGGGCGCCGCCGGCTACGACGGCAAGATCTACGCGATCGGCGGATTTACGAGCGGGAACCGGGGAGCCGTAGCGGAGGTCTACGCCTACGACGTAGCCGCGGATACTTGGGAGGAGCTCACGCCCCTGCCCACGGGTCCGCGCGGCTCGGTGGCCGTAGCTCACCTCGACGGCAGGATCCACGCCATCGGCGGCCGCGGTACCCAAGACGTAACCACCCACGAGGCCTACGATCCGGCGACCGGCACCTGGGAGGAGCTAGCTCCCTTGCCCACCGCCCGCGAGCATATGCCTGCCGTGGCTTTGGACGGCAGGATCCACGTGCCCGGCGGCCGCTTCGAGAACTTCGAGAACAACACAGGGGTCCACGAGGTCTACGATCTGGCCACCGACTCGTGGGAGGAGCTAGCTCCCTTGCCCACCCCGCGTAGCGGCACCGCGGGCGCGGCGCTGAGTGGGCGCGTGCTGGTCTTCGGCGGCGAGGAGGGCGCGGGTACCTTCGAGGAGAACGAGGCGTACGATCCGGCGACCGACGCCTGGACGACCTTGGCGCCCCTACCTACCCCCCGCCACGGGTTCGGCGCGGCCACGGTCGAGAGTATCGTCTACGTCCCCGCTGGCGCCCCCGTGACGGGCGGCAGCCGGCAGAGCGACGTTCTCGAAGCATTCGAGCTGCCATAAGAACGGTGCCTTTGCCCGCTCTGCGTTCGCAGAGCGTAAGAATATTACTAACCGATTCTTGTTTCCCCTGTTATCATGCTGCAAAAAGTAGTGGTAAAGCGTCGAGAAGGGCTCGTGAACCTTGGTCAGCACAGCTTCTAGCACCCGGATGATGGACACCATAGATAAGGACTTGCTCAACCTTATCCAGCGGGAGTTTCCGCTGGAGCGGGAGCCGTTCGAGGCCTTGGGGCACTCTTTGAGTGTCGCTGGGGACGAGGTGATCCGGCGCATAGAGGCGCTCAAAAGGGGACGGGTGATACGCCAGATCAGCGCGATCTTCGATACCCGCGTCCTGGGCTACCAGTCGAGCCTCGTCGCCGCCAAGATACCGCCGACGAAGCTAAACGCCGCTGCCAAGGCCATAAACTCCCACCCCGGCGTCTCCCACAACTACGAGCGCAACAACGAGTTCAACCTCTGGTACACCGTGGCGGTGCCGCCGGACTCGCGCTTGGGGCTAGAGGGCACCGTGGACGTCTTGCACAAGATCAGCGACGCTGAGAGGACGCGGATACTTCCTACCCTGAAGCTGTTCAAGATCGGGGTGACGCTCGACATGAGGGAGGGCGCGACCGCCAAGAAGGAGACCCCGCAGTATGGTGAGGCCGACCGCAAGGGCGCCGACCGGAACATCTCCAAAGACGACAAGGCGGCCATCCGAGCCTTGCAGGAAGACGTGCCGCTCACCCCGAGGCCGTTCGACCTCTGGGGACGGCAGGTCGGGCTATCTTACGAGGAGCTTTTGGAGCGGGCGTACGACTTGCAGCGGCGCAAGATCATGCGCCGCTTCTCCGCCGTCCTCTACCACCGCAAGGCGGGCTTCCGCGCGAACGCGATGGGCGTGTGGAAGGTGCCAGACGAGCGGATAGACGAGGTCGGCAACACTTTCGCCCAGTACCAGGCGGTCTCCCACTGCTATCAGCGTCCCGTTTACGAGGACTGGCCGTATGCCCTCTTCAGCATGGTCCATGGCCGCACCGAGGAGGAGTGCGAGGCGGTCCTCGACGCGATGGCGGACGAGACGGGGATCACCGAGCGGCTCTCCCTGTACTCGACTCGCGAGTACAAAAAGACTAGGGTCCGCTACTTCACGCCAGAGATGGACGCCTGGGAGAAGCTCTACGCCGGCGTCCTTCGCTGATTTTAGCGGTTAACCTTCAACAATCAGCGGTCAGCAAGAGAAAGGCCGAAGATTGACTGCTCCACCTTCGAGTGCCTAGCTTCTCGGGCGGTTTGGTAAGGTAGTCCGCTATTGCTGTCGGGGACGCTATGGGCTTCTTGCTATGTTGAGCGCCTCTTTGTTCATGGTGTTGTTGGCAGCGTTACTGGCCGTGACCATCACGGGGCTCACCGGGTACGGGCTCGCCTTGATCAGCGCGCCGCTCCTCTTGTTCGTCTACGATCCGACGACGGTTGTGGTCTTCACGGCCGTGCTCTCGGTGTTCATCAACGCAGCGGTGGTGTGAGACTCGTGGAGGGAGGACTAGGCGCGGCTGGTGTTCGCGCTCCTGATCCCGGCCTTCTTTGGCGTCGTGGCGGGCGTCGAGGTGATCGAAGCCGCGGCCCCGGAGTACGTTCAGCTCGGGATCGGGGTTATGGTGGTCTTCTTTACCCTGCTGCTCTTGCGAGAGATCAGGGTACCCGGCGCCGGGACGCGGTGGGGTGCTGGTCGTCGAGGGCTCGGCAAGCGGGGCTTTGTCGACTTCGACGGGCCTGGCTGGTCCCCTTATTGCGTTGCCGCTGGCCTCGCATGTTCTCTCCAATCGCCCTTTCAGAGGATCCAGTGCCCTCTTCTTCCTCCCTTTGAACGCCGTGATCATCGCAATCCTGATCCTCCGCGGCCTCCTCGACGGTGGGCATGCTCGGCTTCACCGGCCCCGACTACGACCTCGCCCCGCTCGAAGAGCTCGTAGTCTGGCACGACTCGCGGAACAGAAGCTAGGATGAAAGGAGCGGCGCTAAAAGACGCGTGGCCTAGTGCCGCGGCGTTGCCTCTCCGATGGTCTCGCTGGGCGTGTCGCGAACCGAGCAGGCGAAGAGGAAGGCCGGCGGCACGTTGAGTGGCGAGAAGCGTCTGCGTATTGGGGCAAAAAACTTCTTCAAATCCGCCAAGACAGTGGTCGAGTACTGCAGCACGAGCATCTGCCCATCCGGCTTAAGGGCTCGGCGCGCGGCATCGAGGATGTTCCGCCGCACGTCCGCCGGCAGTGTGGTGAAAGGCAGGCTGCTCACTATGATGTCTACCTTCTTGCCTTCGAGGTAGGCCTCGACGTTCTCGGCGGAGTCGTTGATCACGCGCAGTCTCGGATCTTCTAGACGAGCGGTGACCGTGGAGACCAGATCCGGGTCGAGCTCGAAAGCAAGAAAGGTCCCTTCCGGGTGGAGGCGCTTTAGGATCTCCTCGGTGTAGACGCCGGTGCCGGACCCGAACTCGACGACGGTGCGCGCCCGGGGCAGGTCCCCCATGTCCAAAAGGTCCCGAACCGCCCAGCGAGAAGTAGGCCAGACCGCGCCAACCTTGCGAGGGTTTTGAACCATGGATCGCATGAACAGCAACCGTCCACGCAAGCTCTCCCTGAACTTCGCCCTTCCCCTGCTCGCCAGAGTAACCTCCCTTTTGCCTTCTTAAGCGCCCAAGAGACGCACCTTCTTCTTCGCGCTTGACTCCTTGCGAGTGTCCAAGTGCCGAACTTTACTCCGACCGCCCCCCCAGTTCAAGCCGCAAGCTATATCGGGACGGCTCCTACTCGGACGTCTTCCTCGTCGTCACAACCGTCACCATTGCCCTCTTCCTCCGCCACTACCGCCGTAGATCCTAATCCCTCGCGGGTGCATCCTTTAGCGGGCGTTTGATCGTTGCAGTGTGGTACCGGCTGTGACCGATAACAGATTTGTGGCAGGAGCAATGCTACGAATGTTTCAGCAGGCTCGCTACGGGTGCTTTGATCGGGTGGACGAGAAGGCCATCCGCTTCATGTCGGAGTACTGATCTTGCTAATGTATATTACTATCCGCTGCTCCAGTGCCAGGACCAAGCGGCCTTTTCCGGGCGGTTCTCGACGGCGGTTTTGAGGTGTTCGTCGAGAGATTTTTGTGGGTTGTCAGCATACTCTTCGAGTAATTCGTTGAACTCCAGCACATGGTCGCGGGTAGTGACATCCCCGAGGAGGCCGTGGCCTTCCTGGGCATCCAGGCCCTCGTGCTCGGCGCATTCCGAGATTACGTCGTTCATCAGGCTCATCAGGAAATGCTGGAGTTAATTTTCCTCGAGACTTTCGGGGGGACGATCGCACATCCGTTCCTCAAACTTGCGGCTGAAGACTGTGGCCGCCAGGATGATGCGGCGCTGGTCTTGGGGGACTTGTCCGGCCCCCACGCGAGTGTCATGGTCTCTTTGTCGAGCCTTTCGAGGTAGGTGAGCGCCGGGTACGTTTCGTGTCGCTTGCGTGGCTCTTCGTCGCCCACGAGGCGATGGTACCACCCGGTATTGCTGGAAGCTCGGCGCGACGGTGACGGGTGTCAGTCTGTAGTGGAGATGATTACGAGGCTTGCCCATCTGGTGATCCTGTCGAGGAACTGGGGAGGGTTATCGCCGGCTACGAGGAGCTTGGGTTCCGGATGAGGCCTGTAGCGAGCATGCCGGCGGTTTGACCCGTATCGCCCTCGTACTGTTTGGCGACGGAACGTACCTGGAGCTCGTGGCCTTTGTGGATCCCGACAACGAACAGGACAACGTGTGGGGCTGGAGATCATTCCTGGAGTGGCGGCGAGCTCGTAGACTACTGCGTCCATGCCTTTACCTCCTGATATCACTCATCTAACCCTGCGATCCTTTAGTCTTAAGGCCATACTCTTTAAGAAGGGAGACTTAGGTCCGGCGCTGACCCACGACCAGCCGGTAGAGGGCCAGCAGTATGATCGCTCCGATAGTCGCCACCACGATGGACCAGATGAATCCGCCGCCGCCAAGCCCGAGGAGGCCCTGGATAACGAATCCTCCCACGAGAGCGCCCGCCATCCCAATGAGGATCGTCACGATAATCCCCCCGGGGTCGTCTCCTGGCATGATCAACTTGCCTAGAGCTCCTGCTATGAGCCCGACGATAATCCAGGCTATGATGCCCATACTTCTACCTCCTTCGCGTAAACATTGCCCGACCTGCGGTACGCCAAGCTACTTATGGCTGCCTGCGACCGGTCCTGGCGCCCCAGGACCCTCCGATAGCTCCTCCGAGGAACGGGAAGAGCAGGGCGAGGACACCCGAAAGAGTGAAGATCGTGCCCAGGTTCTGCGGGGCGTCGTCCGGGAGACCCGGCAGCGTGACACCGCTCAAGTTGTCTATGAGGCTGATCCCCACCAGCCCCCCTAGGATCGCAAGGACTATCGTTATTACCAAGGACACCAGCGGCACCAGGAGACCGTGCTTGGCTCCTTGGCGGCTTGCTAGCCGTCCTGCGGCATATCCTCCTATGAGAAAGGCCAGCAAGAGCGTTATCAGCAGGCCTACCAGGCCCGCAGCGCCGCTCTCGGTTACCGCCGACTCACCAGAGGCTCCAAGTATCGCTCCGATAATCCCGCCTACTATGCCGCTCAGGATCAACCCGGCTCCAAGGGCGGCAAGCCAGCCCAGCACGACACTGATCCAGCTCGTTCCCCTATCGTCATCGGCCTCGGAGTACCTGTGTACCGTAGGCCGCTCCTCTGTTCGTTCCATTCTTGGTCCTTGAGCCATTTTGTTTGCTCCTCTCTCTACTAAAAGGCGGGTCCAGTAGAATCTAGACCCGCCCTATCGATGATTCGTTTATCCCTACCCCCCCTCCTTCAGAGAGGAGGGTCCTCCTCTAAGGAAGGCTCTTAGCGCTCCCGGCGCCCGGTTGTCTGGTCGTCTACGTCGACCTCCTCGCGCCTTACGTCCTCCTCGACGACCTCCTCTTCCTCTACAGCATCCTTGCGCACCCGGATCTCCTCCTTGGCCACTGGACGCTTCTC
>JALZFJ010000323.1 GCA_030867425.1 Actinomycetota bacterium
GTACTTCGCCAGGAGCTCCGGCGTCTCGGCCTCTCGCTCCGAGCGTCGCGTTATAGTAGCTTCCAACTACTGCCTCCGTTCTAACTTTGTCTCCGACCCAACCACAAAGGGATACTTACGGCGTCCCTCGACGGATCACCCTACTCTTCAAAAGTCCTCCACCCTAACCCGACAACGTCCGACAAGTCTTGCGGGTCCAGGGACAGATGGGACCGCCTATGGTATTTCCCCCACGATTGTATTGTACCATAAAGATACAGTTTGTCAACATTAGTAACGCTAAATCTTACTGCCGATCAAGGTCCAGGCGGTCGATCACGGTCCCATCCGGTTCTACGGCCTCTAACGAGAGGTGCTCGCTGTTGATACGCACGAGCACCGCGTGATGGGTGGATTTGGAGAAGGCCGTCCACTTGTTCCAGCCAGCCTCGTACGGGTCTCTGCCGCCGCCCCCGCTCACGACGTAGATCACGCCCTTTATCGGCACCGTACGCTCGTAGTCGTGGTCGTGCCCGTTGAAGACCATGTCCACCTCGTGGAGGACGAAGATCGGCTCCAGGTCTTCCCTTATCGTCTCATCGCTGCCGTGCTCCGAGGAGCTGTAGATTGGTCTGTGGAAGACCACGAACCTCCAGGGCTGCCGGGTCCCTTTCAGGTCCTGCTCCAACCACTCCTTTTGCTCTTCCTTCCTACCGCCACCATCTTCGTAGTAAAGCTCGCTGTCGAGCGCGACGAAGTGGGCGTTGCCCCAGTCGAAGGAGTAATAGCGCTTCGTGCCCTGTGGGTTGTTGGACGGCAGGTGGAAGTTCTTGAGGTATGCAGCACCGTTACCTTTCCCCACGTCATGGTTGCCCAAGACCGGGAAAACCGGCACCTCCCTGATGAGCTCCCGGTATGGCATGAAGAAGCGTGGATCGTAGTGGCGGTCTTCGCCGCTCGGGTACACCACGTCTCCAGTGTGCAGCACCAGATCCGGCTCCAGGCGTTCGAGTAGCTCGGCCACCGCCAGCTGGTTCTTTCCGCCATGGCCGCTGTCGCCGACCACCGCGAAGGAGAAGCGAGAACCCTCGCCTACCGGAGCGGTGTGAAAGCGACCCGTTGCCGGCGCTCCGCCGATCTCCGTGACCCGGTAATGGTACGTCGAGCCGGGGTTGAGATCCGAGAGCACGACCGCGTGGCGCCTGTCAAACCGGACGTCGAGTTCGATACGTCCCAACTCCGGGGTCTCTCCGTACTCCACGGAGCCCACGTTCGGCTCGTCACTTGTCCAGGCGATGACCGACGACGACGCCGAGACGTTCTGCACGTACGGGCCCCTTGGCGGCGGCTGCGCTCCGCTGACGGCGCTGAGCAAGGACCTTGCGGCATCCGACACCGCTTCCACGGCCCGCCTCGCGCCCCGAAGCGCCAACTTCCTAAAACGGCTTCGCAAATAAACGGAAGACATCTCGAAGATATTATCCGGGCAGCGCAAGGGCTGCCCGCCCGGGCCAAACTGTCACGGTTCGACGGTCGAAGGTGCCGGTTCTACCCTTCGGCCTCTATGACTCGGGCGGTGACCCCCTCCTCCGTGACCGGTTCCCACTGCTCGTTCACGCGGTTTATGACCTCCGGCGGCACGAGGTCTTCCGAAGCCTGGTTGCGCTCGTGGCACTCGGCCCACCACTACCGCGTGCCCGATCAAGAGCAAGGCCCTCACCGTAAGCTCGGCGTTAGCCCACACCAAAGGCTCGGCGGGCGGGTAGTGGCCTCGTCCGTGCAAGGCCTGCCGGATCTTATCGGGGCACACCCTCACCCACCAGGCCTCCTGCAAGCCGCGCGCGTAGGTGGTCTTGCCGCTTTTGGGCAGCCCGCACGTGATCGCCAGCCGCGCCTCGGGCACGCTTCCTCCTTCTCCAAAACGTCGTCTGACGCCTCGTGGCTACTGCGGATCTACCCTCTCGTAGTGCTCCTCGAAGCCTTCTTTGGGCAAGACGCCCCCCGGTACGGAGTGCTCCCCAAGGGAAGAGGGAATGCTCCGGATCTCGTAGTCGCCCTCTTCGTTCTGCCTGGCCCAGTACAGGCCGTGCCAGGTCTTCGTCCTAATGCTCTCGGCACTCTTATGTCGGTAGAGCTCGTAGCCCCCACCCGGCGGGGTCAGGTAGAGATCCTCTGGAATGTCGCCGGCCGAATCCTTGTCGCGCGGCGTAGCCATGCTCCGACTCCTCCTCAAAGACCAGACTCTGGGAGACCAGCGCCGCTCCACTCCAGCCTCCATAAGGCGGAACTCACGTGGCGGCGCCTGTCTGTTCCTGGAATGATCCCACCGGCCGTTGTTACTATACGGTCCTCTTTACCCGGACGATCGGCGTCTAACCCTCCGTCGGCGAGCCGGGAGCGCTTCGGGGCTACTCGGTAGAGCTTCCGCGGGAAGCGCCTGCTCCTCGACGCTCTTGGACTAACCGTTATCAGGCCTGGTCGCCTGGTAGATCGCGGCCAGGTCCTCTTCGCCGTGACCGGCGCTTATCGCCTCGTCGAAGCGGGCGGCGGCCGCCTTGGCAATCGTCAGTTGCAAGCCGCTCTTTTCGGCGGTGTCGAGCACAAGCCCCGCGTCCTTGCGCGCAAGCTTCGCGGAGAAGCTCGTCGGGAACTCTTCCTCGATCATCATCTGGCCCTTCATCTGCGCGTACGGCAAGCCCAACGGCCCGCCCTCGATGACCTCGAGGAACCGCGCGGGGTCCACGCCGACGACCTCGGCCAAAGTGACCGTCTCCGCCAGCACGCCCAGGATGCCTACGATCCAGTTGTTAGTAACCAACTTGAGGCGGCTGCCGGCGCCGGCGGGCCCGAGCCAAAAAGTAGTGCTGCCCAGCGTATCGAAGACTGGTTGGCAGCGCTCCCGGACCTCGTCGGGTCCCGAGGCCAGCACGATCAGCTGCCCCTGTTCGGCAGGTTCCTTGGTCCCCAGTACGGGGGCGTCTACGTAGAAAACGCCACGCTCGTCCGCTACTCGCGCGAGCCGCTCGTGGCCCTCGGTACCTACGGTGCTCATCTGCAGCCACACCCCGTCGTCTGACAGCGCCGACAGAGCGCCGCCCCCATCCACGGCCTCCACGACGGCGTCGGTCTCGGCAAGCATCGTCAGCACGAACCCGGCCCCCTCGGCGGCCTCGGCGGGGGTGTCCGCTACCTTCGCCCCGTCGTCCGCCAGCGGCTCCGCCTTCTCGCGCGTGCGGTTCCAGGCGCGCACCTCCATCCCCGCCGCGATGAGGTTGCGCGCTATTGCCGCACCCATAATCCCGGTCCCTAGAACCGCTATCGCGTTGTCGTTCGCCATCCCTTTAGCATCCTCCTTCTCAAAACTGCCGGCTCGGGCGAATCTAACACGGCTCCCTCACCCGATAAAGGAGGAATCAAAGGAGGTTGAGGGTGGCCAGCGCGATCGCAAGGTAGCGTAACCCCTTGCCCAGCGTTACCCAGAAGAAGAAGCGGGAGAAGCGCAGCCTCGCCGCCCCGGCGATCGCGACCAGCCCGTCACCGAGTAGCGGCACCCACGAGAGCAGCAGCGCCGGCGGTCCGTAGCGCTTGATCAATCGGGCCGCCCGCTCATGCCTTTTGGGGGCCTCGCGCGTCTCGGCCAGGAGGCGGGCAGCGCGGCGTGCGATCCAGTACGTCGTGCACGCGCCGAGCACGTTCCCCGCGGTTCCTACCAGGACCGGCAGCACCACGAGCCCCTCGGTACTCACGAGGAAGATCAGGGGCGGCTCCGAGCTCAACGGCACCACCGTGGCGGCCAGAAAGCTCCAGAAGAACAGGGCCCCGTAAGAGTAGATCACCGCCACGACGCCGAACGTCCCCTCGGAGCGAGCGCGCGACCACCCGCCGGACCGCCGAGCACCCCGCCCTTCGGCTACTTGAAGCGGTACTGACGGTACATGCTGGCACTCTCGTCCACGTCCGCCTCAGTAACGTGGGTGCGGCCGCGGCTGGCTACACGCTCCTCGATGCGCTTGCGGATGAAGCGGCGCATCAGGAAGGGGCTGCGCTTTATGCGGCGGTCGGCCTCGGGGTCCCAGGTGATTTGCTTCGTGTCCGCCAACTTGCGCTCCTCTTTCGTAGGGGCTTTCTCGCTTCCCTACCTATTCTATAGCGCGCGGTGATGCCCGTAACAACGAGCTTTGGGCGACGGGTCTAGAATTAGCTGTCGTAAGGTTATCGGAAGGACGTTTTGGAGAAGCCCGTCGCGCTCGAAGCGAAGAACATCTCACGCCGCTACAAGAGCAGCGGACGCGGCGTCGAGGGCGTGAGCCTGACCGTTGAGCCTGGCGAAGTCTTCGGCCTCCTGGGCCCGAACGGCTCCGGCAAGAGCACCCTCTTGCGCGTACTCTCGACCGCCCTCGCACCGGACGGCGGCTCTTTTCGCGTCGGCGGCACTGACGGGCTGAAAGAGCGGCAGAAGGCTCGGGCCACGATGGGCTTGATAGTGGAGCTTCCGACCCACTACGGGGACCTGAGCGGCTGGGCAAACGCCTACCTCTTCGCCCGTTCCTACGGGGTGGAGGATGGGAAGGCAGAGGGTGTCCTCCTCGAGCTCTTCGAGTACTTCGGGCTTGCGGAGTACAGAGATGACAAGGCGAAGACTTACTCTTACGGGATGGGGAAGAAGCTCGCGTTGATCGAGGCGCTGGCGCACGGGCCAGAGCTCCTGCTCCTGGACGAGCCTTCTTTAGGGCTCGACTACGCCTCGCAGCTCGCTTACCAGAGGAAGATCCGGGAACTCGCCAGCGCGGGCGTCGCCGTTCTGATCGCGAGCAACCAGGTGGACGAGGTCGAAGCCATGTGCGACCGGGTCGCGTTTTTGCACCGTGGGAAGCTGGTCGTCGAAGGGACGCCTGAGGAACTTATCTCCCCTCTCGACGGCACGCGACGCATGGTCGCGACGCTCCGGAACCCGATCGAGTACGGCGCCGTCGCAGAGGTACCGGGCGTCGAGCGGGTGGTGACGGAGGGTCGGGACCTGCTGGTGCACTGCGAGGAGAGGCCGGGCATCGTCGCCGACGTGGTCGCGGGCCTGGTCCGCGCGGGAGGGGATGTCGCGGACCTCTCGGTGCGGCGGCCGAGCCTGGCGGACGTGTACGTGAAGTTGACGGGGGAGGCGCTCGAAGACTATGAAGCTTAACCCGCCAGACGCCTACTGGAAAAAGGACGTCGTCCTGTTCTTCTCCAGAAGGTTCGCGCTACTCATAAAGATGCTCTACCCGGTAGCGCTCATAGTCCCGGTGGCGGCGAGCGCCCTTCCGGCGCAGTACGCCGCGGCAGTGGTCGGGATCGTGGCGATCATGGCCGGGACCTTCGGGGCCGGCGAGTCTTTGACGGCGGATCTGAACGACGGCATCTTGTTGCGCGTCGCCTTAACGCCCCTCTCGCCACGGCGCATAGTCTTCGAGGTCTTGGCCGTAAACGCCGTCCTGGACTTTATCCAGCTTTTGCCCGCGCTGCTCTTGATCTACGCGCTCCACCCGGCGCCGCTCGTGTGGATACTGGCCGCGACCTTCGGGGTGTTCGCGACGCTCGTGACGGCGAACTGCATCGGTATCTTTATCGCCAACTTCACCTCGTCCCCGGCGGACGTTCTCCTGTACGCCGCGGCGATCCTGGTACCCCTGATCTACGTCTCCGGCTTCTTCCGCAACCAGAACCCTGCCGGTGTCTCGGCCGCCCTCCGCGACTTCGTCCCCTTTGCCTACATGAACGACGCGCTGAAGGAGGTTTTCGACCTCGCGACCGACACCGCGCCCCTCGAAGTATTCGTTTACCCGAGCATCATCGCCGCCGCTCTCGCCTTCTGCGTGTGTTTGACGGCGCCGCGGCTCCTCTCGCCCCGGCTCTAGCGGGATCGCTGGCGTCCGCGCGAAGCGGTTTCGTCAGCTACCACGTCTGGGTATCCTTGCCCCCGACGGGCAGCGTGAGGCTAGGAGCATTCTGTGGTCGACAAAGGAGAAAAGGTAGAAGCTCTCGAAGAAGCCGTCCGGCTTCTGGAATCGGTCAAGGCGGCCCCACGCTCCCTCGGAGAGCTCGACTTTGACGACGCGCGGGTAGACGGCTACGTCACGACCGCCCTGACCGCCGCCCGATCGGCTTTGGCGGTAGCCACAGAGCGTCACGACCCTGAAAACGCCCGGTAACCCGCCGACCCTCGTGTAGCTGCGCCATCCCCCTCTCTGGGCTGCGCGCCCGGACGTTCAATACGCCAATCCGTTATGGTAGTATGGATGGCGGCAAAAACCTTTGGGAAGAGGTAGGAGGAGTAGCTATGGACAATCGCTTGGGCCGGTACGCAGTCTGGATCGGGGTAGCCCTCGTTGGCGCGCTGTGTTGGGGGATGCTAGCCCTCAGTAGGGGCGAGACGATAAACGCTGGGTGGATGCTCTTCGCAGCGATTGCCTCCTACGCCATCGCCTACCGGTTCTACGCAAAGTTCATCCGAGACAGGGTCCTCGTTTCCGACGACAACCGGGCGACCCCGGGCGAGCGGCTGAACAACGGCCGGGACTTCGAGCCTATGGACCGGCGCATCCTCTTCGGGCACCACTTCGCCGCGATAGCGGGGGCGGGACCGCTGGTGGGACCGGTTTTGGCCGCGCAATTTGGGTTCTTGCCCGGCACCGTCTGGATAATCGTCGGCGTGATCCTGGCCGGGGCAGTGCAGGACATGACGATCCTGTTCTTCTCTATGCGCCGCGACGGCAAGACCTTAGGACAGATGGCCCGCGAGGAGATAGGGCCCGTAGGCGGAGCAGCGGCGCTCGTCGCGGTGCTCTCCATCATGATAATCCTGCTCGCTGTCTTGGCGCTGGTCGTGGTCAACGCCCTGGCCAATTCGCCGTGGGGCTCGTTCTCTATAGCGATGACGCTCCCGATCGCGCTGTTGATGGGCTTCTACCTGCGTTTCCTGAGGCCCGGCCGGATACTGGAGGTCTCGGCCATAGGGATAGGGCTCCTGATCCTGGCGATCATCGGGGGCGGTTGGATCTCGGAGTCCTCCTCCTACGCCGCCGCCTGGACCTTCAGCGGGGTCACGATCGCGTTTGCGCTCATCATCTACGGCTTCGTCGCCTCCGTGCTACCGGTGTGGGTGCTCCTGGCCCCGCGCGACTACCTCTCGACGTTCATGAAGATCGGGACGATACTCCTCCTCGCCGTCGGCATAGCCGTCACCCTGCCGGCGATGCAGTTCCCGCGGTTCACGGAGTTCGCCTTCACCGCGACGGGCGGACCCGTAGCGCCGGTGGGTCCCCTCTTCCCGTTCGTGTTCATAACCATCGCCTGCGGGGCACTCTCCGGCTTCCACTCGCTTATAGCCTCGGGCACCACCCCGAAGCTCATCCAGAAAGAGTCGCAGGTAAGGATGATCGGCTACGGTGCGATGCTCATGGAGTCGTTCGTCGCTGTCATGGCGATGATCGCCGCCTGCGTCCTCGACCCCGGGGTCTACTTCGCCATGAACGCGCCAGCGGCCCTGACCGGCGGCACCGCCGAATCGGCTGCGTCTGCCGTCTCGGGCCTCGGGTTCACCGTCAGCGCGGAGACGCTCTCGAACACGGCGAGTGAGGTGGGCGAGAGCAGCATCATCTCCCGGACCGGAGGGGCGCCCACGCTCGCGGTCGGTATGGCCTATATCTTCTCGTCTGCCACGGCCTTCGTCGGGGGGTTGACGGCGTTCTGGTACCACTTCGCGATCATGTTCGAGGCCCTCTTCATCCTCACGACCGTGGACGCCGGGACGCGCGTCGGACGGTTCATGCTCCAAGACCTTATCGGCAACGTCTACGAGCCCTTCAAGAACGCCTCGTGGCTGCCGGGCAACCTCATCGCCAGCGCCATAATAGTCGCGGCCTGGGGCTACTTCCTTGTCGTTGGCGTCACCGATCCGCTGGGCGGCATCAACCAGCTCTTCCCGCTCTTCGGCATCGCCAACCAGCTCCTGGCCGCCGTGGCTCTAACGGTCGCCACCACAATCCTCCTAAAGATGGGCAAGCTGAAGTACATCTGGGTGACGCTGGTGCCGCTCGCGGTGGACGCCATCGTGACGCTCACGGCGAGCTGGCACAAGATCTTCAACTCCGACCCCAGGATCGGCTTCTTCCAGCAGAGGTCCGAGGCCATAGAAGCATACAACGCCGGCGAAGTCTACACCGGGGCCCAGACCGTCGATCAAACCGCACAGATAATCACGAACGCAACGGTGGACGGGATACTCTCGATCCTCTTCGCACTCGCGATCATCGTCGTTATACTCGACGCCGCGAGGGTGTGGTTCGGGCTCATCTTCGGCAGGAAGGAACCCGATCTGCACGAGTCGCCCTACGAACCTTCGGAGATAGAGGCGCCTCCGGGCACCGTAACGGCCATGACCCCGAACCGGGATGTCTAAAGTCCTACAATCCATAAGGTACGCCTGGGGCTACCTGAAGGAGATCTCCGGTGAGAACGCCTACGACCGCTACCTGGCGGTCCACACCGCGACCCACCCGGACAAGCCGCCGATGGGTCGCGGCGAGTTCTACCGCTGGCGCCAGGACGAGAAGTACAACAACCCCGGCAGCCGCTGTCCGTGATGAAGCCCTGCGGGCCGGTCGGTCCGCGAGGTAGGTCTCGGTAGAAGGTCGTCGGCCGCAGCAAGAGTTGCGGCCGATAGTTCTCTCACGTCTCGGGTTAAAGTGTTCTGACGGTCCCGTAGCGTCTCCGCTTTTGGGGACGGGAAGAAGACTCCCGGCCTGGCGCGTTGGCTAGCCGGCCGGCTGCGTACCGTACTTGGAGTGCACCCCTGCGCGCCATTCGAGGAGCTCGGCTCGCTGCTCCTCCAGCTCCTCGGGCGTGAGGCTTTCGGCGAGGTTCCTGTGTTCGCCGGGATCATCGGAGAGATCGTAGACCTCCTCGGGCTGGTCGTCGAAGTGGTAGATGTACTTCTTTGTCCCCTTCAGGCTCGCCAGGCACCCCTTCTCGTCCCAGCAACTGAACATGAGGGTCCGGTTCTTGCTCAAGGGCCTGAGGAGCGAGCTGCCCCCGTACGCTCCGCCTTCGATCTCGTAGCCCAACAGGTCGGCGATGGTCGGGAGGATGTCTAGCTGGTTGACCGGGCCTTCCAACGTCGCGCCGTTCTCGAACCTCTTGGGGTCGTGGATCAAGAACGGTATCCTCAGGCCCTCTTCGTAGATCGTGTTGTCGTGCTGGAAGCGGCCGTGCTCGCCGAAGCCCTCGCCGTGGTCGCCCAGGATGACGAAGACCGTGTCCTCGTACAGCCCGAGCCTCTTGTACTGGTCGAAGAGGTTCTTCAGGAAGAAGTCCTCGTAGCGGACGCTGTTCAGGTAGCGGTTGACCAGCTCATCGTTGCTAAACTCCTCGCGCCCGTGGCGCCTTTGGGGGGCCAGGTAATCGTGGTGGGGGGCCGAGGTGAGGTAGGTGGCCAGGAAAGGCTCGTCCCCGTTCTCCTCGAGCCACTCGCGGCTCGGCTCGAGCATGATGTCGTCTTCGTAGCCGAAGTAGTTCGTCTTCTCCAAGCCCTCGGTCTCCATATCCTCGACCGAGTAGAACTCCTCATAGCCGAGGTTCTTCATGATCATCGGGCTTCTCTCGAAGGTCTGCGACTGGGACATGAAGTAAACGCTGTTGTACCCCTGCTCCTTCAAGAGGTCGGGTAGGCACACGGAGGGTATATGACCTTGGACGCTCAAGAGCTTGGTTCCCCAACCGTCCAGCGGGGGCTCGATGCCGCAGTTGGTCGCGACGAGGGCGTTGTGGGTGTGGGGGACGACCGGGTAAGCCTTCTGGACCAAGAGGCTGCTCTTTGCAAGCTCGTCGAGGAAGGGCGTCGTATTGAGGTCCTCGTTGTAGGCGGTGGTGGCCCCCGCGCGGGTCGATTCGAGTAAGATCAGGACGACGTTGCGCTTCTCAGTGGACCCGGTAGGTATGAAGCTGGCGTCCGGGGCCGCGTTTTCGGCGCCTGTATCAGCAGGGAGGTTCGAGAACCCACCGCTCTCCGCCACCTCGGCCGCGGTCGTTACCACGTTGACGAACGCGTCCCGAGAGAAGGATTTGCTCGCGCTCACCGAGCCGGCGGGCGGCAGCAGCGAGAACGAGAGCAGCCCGTACGCCGCGAGCCCCACCCCGGCGACGCGAAGCCAGGAGATCTCCGCGTTCCGGGCGTCCGTTATGGTGGCCCAACCGCGCCACCCGACGAAGAAGCGCGTCACCAACGGGGGTCCCAGGATCGCGTAGGCGAGGATGGCCAGGATCAGGATCGAGATGCCCAGGTTAAGCTCGCTCGCTATGGCGCCCCCCGTTCCCTCGGGGGAAGAGAACCAGAGGAGGAGATAGTCGGTGTCGAGCGTCGAACCGGTGACCTTGAAATACTGGTATGCGCTCGTCGTGATCAACGCAACGGTGATCGTCGCCGCGTGGAAGAGGAAGACTACGATCCGGCGAGCGAGATGCCTCCTCGCCGCCGCGAATAGCCCTACCCAGAGCAACACGTACCCCAGGTTGAACAGCAGGTCCGACTGCATCAGCCAGATGCTTCCCGCAAGCCCCCCTTCCTCGGGTTGCTGGGAGACGAGAAGGCCCTTCAAGAGAAGGTCATAAATTATGAAGGGGATCAGGAGGCTGAGCAGGTATACCCAGTCACGGCGACTCAGAAGCGCATGAGATGCATGTGTGTCCAGCCTATCGTTTTCCTCTGGCATAAGAAGAGCAGTTTAGCAAAGGTTTTACGTGAGGAGACGACGAATATAGCGGAATCTGTGCTAGTTCTGAACCCGTTCACGGTGGGGCATCATCGCGCGGAAGGGGAGACCCTGTAGAGGTTCTCTTCTACGTTCTCCAGCCCGTAGCCGTACCCTTTGAGGTCCTCCTTATAGTCCGTCGCCAAAGGCTCCAGGTAGTAGGTGACGTCCTCCGCGCGAGGCGGCTGCTCCTCTTGCATGATGAGGTAAGCGCCGTCCGCTCCCATGTCGTCTTTCTCCCCTTTGCCTTCCTCTTTCCTACCTTCTCTCTTACCTATCTTCCCTATGAAGGGGTCGAGGTCTTCGGCGATGGTCCTCGCGCTGTACGCCGAGGCTAAGCGGAGGTCCGGGCGGCGACCCTCGACGAGTTGCATGTAGTAGAGGGCAGAGAGGGCACGACCGCCGTACACGGTGGCCCCTGGTGCTGTCTCTTCTACGACGGCCTCGACGAGGCGACGGGCGACCAGGTTCTCGCTCTGGTCGACGTCGCGGCGGGTCTCGGGGACGACGAGGGCGAGGGCGAGGACGGCGGGGACCAGGATCAGGGGGGAAGCATAACGCGCGCGCAGCGAGAAACGCTCCAGGACCGCTCCCGCCCCTGCCGTCAGGGAGTGGAGCCCGACGGCGAGGAGGAGGGCCACGACGAGGTACGAGGGCACGAAGTACACGGCGATGTCGTGTATGTCGTACTCGAGCGCGTAAGCGAGGGAACCGAGGCCGAACACGCCGAGCAGCGCGAGCGCGGCGCGGTCCGCGCGGAGGAGCGCCCAGACCCCAACGACCGCCGCCGCGAGGAGGAGCGGCGAGAACTGCCTGGCGAGGTGATCCCCGTACATAAAGAGGCGGCCGGGGAGTTCAGACGGGCCGAAGGCGAGCATCTGTCCCTTGTAGGGACCGCCGGAGATCAGGTCGAAGAAGCCCAGAAACGTCGAGGCGTCGCCGTAGTTCATCACCGGGTCCATGGCGGCGCGCAAGGGGAGGTACAGGTACGGGGAGAGCCCCGCGAGGAAAGCGGCGGCCATCCTGACACGGGAGGCGCGCCTCTTTAGTGTCCCCGGTCTCGCGAGTCGCACGAAGACGAGGATGGTGGGGAGGAGGAGGCCGCTGGTCATGTGCGCGGTCATCGCGAGCCCGGCGAGGAACGCCGCGAGGTAGAGCCGCTTCTTGCTCCCGGTCTCCCGCCAGACGAGGAGGGCGTGTAGCGTGGCGGCGACGAGGAGGGCGTTGAGGGTATAGACCTCGGCCACGACGGCCTGAGACCAAAGGCTTGGCCCCACCGCGAAGGAGACGGCGGCCAAGGCCGAGGCCGCGGCGGCTAAGGCGCTGTTCGGAGCGTGCCGTCCGCCAGAGAGGAGGCGGCGGGCGGCCAGGTACACGAAGAGGCTCGCCAAGGAGGCATAGACGGCCGAGGAGAGGTTGACGCGGTAGGCCACGTCGCCGAAAGGCAGGTAGGTGAAGAGCTTGCCGAGGAGGATGAAGGTCGGGTAGCCGGTCGGGTGCCCTATCCCTAGAGTATAGGCCTTTGTCTGCAGCATGCCCGAGTCATAGGTGAGGACGGTCGGAGCCAAAGTATCGAGGTAGAGGAGCAGGGGGACGAGAAAGGCGGCCAGGGCGCAAGACACGCGGAACAACGCTCCGACGGGCACCGCGCCCGGCCTCCCACGATGCTTTGCTTCGCCGTTGAAGACCGATCTCACCAGCCGGTGAGAGTAGCACAGTCGTCCGGCTTCGCCTGCCGCGAAGTTTCGTCGGAGCCGGTCACGAGCGGCCGCCCAGCTCCGCCACGCGGTCGTGCAGGGCCCGGGTAATGCGGTCTCCTTGCCCTTCTTCGCCTTGCTGCTCGAGCTTCTCTATGTCCAGCGGCTTTCCGAAGACTATCGTGATCTTCCCCGGTCTTATCAGGGCCGTCCCCCGAGGCATCGCCTCGCGTGTGCCGTGGATGAACACCGGAATTACCGGCACCCGAAAGTGGTCCAGCAGAAGCCCGACACCGGACTTGAACGGCTGCAGCTTCCCGGTGGACGAGCGCTCGCCCTCGGGGAACCAGACCAGGTTCTTACCCCTTTTGAGCACCGCGGCGCCAAAGGCCAGGCTCGAGATGCCGGCCCGGTCGGGGTCTATCGGCACCGTCTGCGCGAGTCGGCTGACGAGACGGTTGAGTGGGTTGTTGAGGGCCGCCCCCGCCCAACCAGCCCAGTACGTCCGGCGCAGCCGACGGTAGCCCAAAGCCGCGGCGAGCGCGAATGGGTCGAGGTAGCTCGCGTGGTTGGGAGCGATGACGAACGGTCCCTCTTCCGGCAGGTTCTCGAGGCCCTCCACGCTCAGGCGGAACATCCCCCGCATTGCCACCCGGTCGAGGGCGAACATCCCCCGCGCCAGCACCGACATCCCCGGTCCCAAAGGTTCGAGCCACCGCTCTTGTTCATCGCTTAGCACTTCCTCAGACTTCTCTAGCGGCGAGGCGCCGGAGGCGGCTCCGCCGGATTCATCCCCCTCGGCTACCTCTTTGAGCAGGTCGCGGACGGTGTCTATCTGGTCGATGGCCTCCTCATCCAGCTCCACGCCCACCCTTTGGCCGATCTCCATAGTCAGGTTTACCCACTCCATCGAGTCCACCCCGAGATCCAGCTGCGGGCTGGTCTCCGGGATCAGTCGTACGTCAGGATAGCGGCCAGCGAGCAAGTCCCACACCCCTTTGGCCGCCGGGTTTTCGAGCAGGGCACGGTCCTCTTCGGACATCTCCTCCGGCGGGATGGGGCCGGCAGTCGCTTCGACCGAGCCCTCCTCGCCCTCCTTCGCACGTTCGTAACGGTCGGGGAGCAGGTGCCGGCGGAGCTTGCCTAACTGCGTGTACTCTAGGGGTTGGCGGGTGATGGCGTAGTCGGAGACGCGCTGGTAAGACGGCAGCCGCTTCGATCCTTCTTCGACCGCCTCGCGGATCTCTTCCTCGATATCGCCGTCGCGGCGCCGGATCTCGCCGGGGTCCGGCACGATCGCCGCGACGAGCTGACCATCCTTCTGCAGCACCCCGATCTCGCGGATGACGGAGCTCTCCGCGTAAACTTCTTCGACATCCTCAGGCTGGACGTTCTTGCCGCCCTCGGTGACGATGAGCGTCGAAGCGCGGCCGGTGACGTACAGGTAGCCGTCGTCGTCGAAGTAGCCCAGGTCCCCGGTGCGGAACCAGCCATCTTCGGTGAAGACCTCCTCGGTCTCGTCGGGCATGTTGCGAAAGCCGGCAAAGATGCCCGGCCCCCTGGCGAGGACCTCTCCCTCTTCGCGGGGTTCGTCCGTCCGGCGCTCTTTCTCCTCCTCGGGCATGGCGGAAGGGTCGATGCTGAGCTCGACTTTGGGGATAGGACGGCCGACGCTGCCAAGCTTCGCCCCGTCGGGCGGGTTCAACGTCAAGATCGGGGCGGTCTCGGTGAGCCCGTAGCCGACGGCGACCCGCCAGCCCAAGGCCTCAAGTCTCAGGGCCAGATCCGGGTCAAGCGCAGCGCCCCCGGAGGCCAGAACCCGCAGCTCTGGTCCGAACCGCCGACGCACAGGGCGCAGCAAGGCCTCGCCGACGTACAGCCTCAAGCGGCGGCGCAGCCACAAGCTGAAGCCCACGCTGCCCTCGAACAGCCGAGCGGCGACCCGAGAACCGGACCTGGCACGCTCCTCTATCCCCGAGTAGAGTGCACTGTAGAGCCGCGGCACGCCCACGATCAAGGAGACCCCACCCTCCCTCAAAGCGCGCACGAGCTGCGGCCCGGTAAGCGACCGGGGGATGACTATCGGCAGCCCCGCCGCCAGCGGGGTGAGCATCCCGATGACGAACGAGTAGACGTGGTGGAGCGGCAACGGCAGCAGGATACGGTCGTCCTCTGTCACCAGATCCGCCGCGAGCAGCGTGTCGATCTGGAACGCCAGGTTGCCGTGGCTTAAAGGCACACCTTTGGCCGTGCCGGTAGTGCCGGAGGTGTAGAACAACGCCGCCCGGTCGTCCGGTACGAGCGAAGCCAGCGGCACCTCTGCGTCCCGGTCCGAAAACAGCCGCCGCCAGTCTCGCTCGTCATCTTCCTCGACGTCGAACAAGACGGGCTCCGGCGCGGCTTCGATACCCAAATCCCCGATCCGATCGACTTCTTCGGCGGTAGTGATGATGAGTTTGGCGCCGCTGTCGTTCAGGGCGTAGCGGAGCATCTCGTCGCCGAGTTGCGCGTCCAGGGGCACAATCACGGCCCCGGCCTCGATAACTCCCAGGCACGCCACGACCCACTCGGGCCGGTTGACTGCGAACAACGCTACGTAGTCGCCGGGTCTGATACCGTTCTCGGTCAGGCCGTGAGCCAGCCTCCGCGCGTAGTCGGCTAACCCAGCGTAAGACCAGCGCTCGATGCCTTCCTTATGCAGCGCCAACACGACCGGTCGGTCGCCGCGCTCGGGAAGCCTATCGACGAGGGACCACAGAGTGCGCAGCTCGCTCATGGCCTGCTCCTATCTATCAAGGCAGATCCTGATCCTTTCCTCACGAAATTCTATCTATTCCGCGTTCGCCGTGAGGCCACGCCTCGGCCCCGAGAGACGCATCCCTCCCAAAGCACCATTTCCGCCTCCTACCCTAGCGCTTAAAGCCCCAGATCGACCCGCAAGCGCCCGTCCCAGAACGCTTTAGTAGCCAGGATCGCGCACACGACCCCACAGATGGAGGTATATTATTCTCCGCGCTGTGTCGGACTTCACTTGTAGGAGGCGGCGTCTTAGCCAAGAGCGTACAAAAAGGTGCCCTTGCGTCGGCAGGGAGATTGGCTTTCCCGCTTCTCGTCTTCGCCCTGGCCGCTTTCGTGTATGGAATGTACGGCTTCGACGGGGTGCTGCTCCGCGACTACTCCATTTACCTCTACGGGGGCCAGAGGGTGGCCGAGGGCATCCCACCCTACGTCGGCATCTTCGACCATAAGGGGCCTCTTGCCCCCATGCTCACGGGGCTTGGAGTGGTGTTGGCCGAATGGTCGAACTGGGACGACGTCTACGCCGTGCGCCTGGTCTTCTTCGTCATCGGTTGCCTCACGGTCGTCGCGGTCTACCTGCTCGGCAGAAGCGTGTTCCGGTCGCAGATGGCCGGGCTCTTCGCGGCCCTCGCTTTCTTGGGGTGCTACGCCTACGCGCAGCCCGTCGCCTCAGGCCCCGAACCCAAGACCCCTATGGTTCTCTTCGAAGCCCTGTGCCTCCTGTTCGCGACCCAGAAGAGGTGGTTCTGGTCCGGCTTCTTCGGTTCCCTGGCGTTCCTCGTGTGGCAGCCCATGGTGGCCTTCCCGCTCGTAACCTTACTCCTGGCCGTCACGCGGCCAAAAGGGGAACGCTACAGCGCCGCGCTTCGCGCCGTGGCGGGGATATCGATGCCGGTAGTAGCCACCGTCGTGTACTTCTACTACCATGGCGCTCTGGATGCCCTTATCGACGGGTTTATTGTTTTCAACGCCCTGTACATCTACCGGGGGGAGTACCAGACCATAGCGGTCCTGGCAGGGGCGACAGGCAACGTCGTCGCGCCTTACGGCACTATGCTGGTGCCTATCTTGATCGGGTTGTTCGGGATCTTGCGCCTCTACTTCCGGAGGCCTTATGAGTACCGCTTCGCCCCGATCCTTCTCTCTCTCCCGGCCCCCGTTCTGTGGTCCTTACGCGACTTCCAGCTGGCCGACGACTTCTACGTCTTCCTCCCGTACGCGGTCATCGGGTTCGGCGCCTATCTGGCTTCCGCGCTCAGGGGCGTCAGGGCCCCTCGGCTCGTCGCCGCGCTCCTGTGCGCGGTGCTCCTGGCGGTCGCCCTGGCCAACACCCTGGAGACGGTCAGCGCCAACGCCGCCTATAAGCTCGTGGGCACCACCATAGGCCTGCCCGAGCAAAGGGAAGGCGTGGCGGAGATAGAGGAGAGGTTCGGGGACGATGTAAAGGTAGCCTCCATAGGTTCGCCGCAGGTCATGGTGCTCCTCGACCGGGAGAATCCCAACCCCTACCTCTGGATCTCCGCAGGTATCGACAAATACGTTGACGCCGAAACACCGGGAGGATGGGAGGGCTGGGTCGAGAACCTGAAGGAGTACGATCCCGACGTGATCTCCTTCCTCGCCGAAGGACAGACCCTGTTCGACCAACACCTGACGTCCGAGCACCGTCGTGAACTGGCCCGCTGGATCGCTCCCAACTACCACATAGAAGAGATAGGTCCCTGGTGGGTCTACGTAAAGAACTCCCTCGACGCAGAAAATCGACCACAAGCAAGCCCCGATAACCAGTAAAAGAAAGGTCCCCGGAGCCACCGGGCGCAAAATAGATGGCATAACCTTTAAGGTCATGTTAAGCTTTTCGGGTGCGACACCGGCCGAGACGTAGTCGGTGCGCAGGAGGGGACCTAGTAGAAGACCCAATCGTCGGTTAGACTGACGCGCGGGACCACGCGTGGAGGACGAGCTGTTTGAGCCTCAAGAAGCCTAGAAGAAACAGGATAAGCTTCAGGGATGATCTCAACGCCCGCGGTGGTTCCCCAGACAAACGCTTGGGGAGTAGCCGGCGGAGGATCGTCGGTCCCGTGATCGTCATCTGCGCCGTCTTGGCCATGCTGGTGGCGGCGGACTACTGGATGAACCAGGGCAGGATCTACCGGGGCGTCGAGGTCGGGGGCGTGGACTTGAGCGGTAAGACGCCAGAGGAGGCCCGCGCGTTGCTCGAGGAGCATAGCAACGACGCGCTTCAGGAGATCCGCTTCACTGGCGAGGCCGGGGAGTTCACCCTCACCGCCGGAGAGATGGACCTCGATTTCGATGTCGCGGGCACCGTGGACCGAGCCTATGCCGTCGGGCGCGAGGGCAGCGTCCTGAAAAGCCTCGGCGACCGCATAGAGGCGCCCTGGACCACGGAGCGCGTCTCGCCCGTGGTGGACTACGATCGGGAGGCCACCCGGGCCAAGATCGAGAACCTGGCCAAGCGGGTAAACCAGGAACCCCAGGACGCCTACGTTGCCGTCCGCGGGTCGCAGGCAGAAGCCGTAGAGTCCCGTGAGGGGTACGTGGTGGACGTCGAGGCCACGGCGGCGAACGTCGATGGAGCCCTCGAAAGCATGAGCGGCGAGGCCGAGATCGTCGGGGAGACGCGGACACCCGGGGTACTGACCCCCGCGGCCCAGGCAGCGGCCGAAAGGGCCCAGACGGCGATGTCCGGGCCTGTGACCCTGGCCTCCGGGGGCAAGCAGTGGAAGCTCCCGCCTGAGGAGACCGGGCAAACGTTGAGCCTCACGCCGCAAGGAGGTGAGATCCTGGTCGGCCTCGATCGGGAGCAGCTGCGGGAGAGCCTGTCGGATATGTACGACGAGCTCAATGTCGAGCCGGTGGAGGCCGGGTTCGAGCTCAACGGCGACAACGTCTCCGTCACGGAGAGCCGGACGGGAAAGGAGATCGAAGAAGAGAAGCTGTTCGGGAGCCTCGAATCCGGGCTCTTTGAGGGGATACGCGAGTACGAGGTCCCGGTCATCACCGCCGAGCCGCAGCTCACGACCGAGGAGGCCCAGGAGCTCAAACCGACGAACCTGATCGGCAGCTACCGGACGGACTACAGGATGACCAGCGACCAGAGCGAAGACCGGGTAGAGAACCTCAAGATCGCCTCGAACGCCATAAGCGGGAGGGCCCTGGCCCCGGGCGAGATCTTCTCCGTCAACGAAGTGGTCGCCCCGTTGGACTACAACAAGACGAAGGTTATCATCGAGGGCAAGGAGGAGAAGGCCGACGGTGGGGGCCTCTGCCAGGTCTCCTCGACCCTGTACATGGCGGCCAACTACGCCGGCCTGGAGATCGTGGAACGCCACCCGCACTACGCGCAGTTGCCCTACATCCGGCCCGGCATGGATGCCACGGTGTGGTTCGGGTCCCTGGACATGAAGTTCAAGAACACCACGGAAGGCTACATACTCACCAGGGAGACCGTCAGGGAAGACGGCTACATCTACGCTGAGATCTGGGGCCAGCCCACCGGCAAGAAGGTCGAGATGGACTCGGAACCCGAGTACCTGGGACCCGACTACTCCAAGTGGATCACCTACCAGAAGGTGACGGAGGACGGTGAGGTCGTTCAGGACGGCGAGCTCCACACCGACGTCTACAAACCCCTGACTGACGAGAAGGGGAAGGTCATCAGGCCCGACTCCGAAGAGGCCAAACCGGCGCCCGTCAATTATTAGGTGTCAGGTTGTATCAGCGAAGGGTCGAAGATCCAGCTCTGCTACGAAGAGCGTTGTTTTGGCATTTGAGGTACGCATTCTCGCGGGTACGAACCTATGCTACCTACCAAAGACTCACACCTTAATAAAATACGTTGTTCTTCAGCTTCTGGTACAGGCGGTAGTACACCGGCTCGAACTTACGCCACGCGGCGGCGCGTGCACTCTTGACCGGCAGGTCGAGGCAGCCTAAGAAGTCCAAGATCTCCCCACCAAAGCCCAGCTTGAACTTGTAGACGCCCCATAAGGGGTCGTCCTCATTGAGGTTCTCGGGCCTGGGCACGGCTACCATGTCGTAACGCTTTAGGCCGCGCCTTTTGGCCCGGCACATCACCTCCCACTGCAGGAGGTAGGTAGGCATGAGGTTACGCTTCTCGTTGCTCGAAGCGCCGTGAATGTACCAACACTTCTCGCCAAAGGCGAAGACGAAGACGGCGGCCAGCGGCGCTCCCTCGTGCATGGCGAAGGAGATGCTCCCTTGGTGGGCCTCGTACATCGCCCGCATCGAATCATGCAGGTACTCGCGCGACCTCCTGATGACGAAGCCGTTCCGCTCGGCCGTGACCTGCATCAGCTCGAAGAACGTATCCCAGGCCTCCTCGAAGCCGGGCTCGACGACCTCGACGCCTTTCCTGACCGCGAGGCGGACGTTGTAGCGCGTCTTGCCCTTCATTTGCGCGAGAAGATCCTCTTCGGGGGACTCGAGGTCCACGACCAGGGTGGTCTTGTGGTTGAGGTCGTAGCGGGCTTTCCGAAAACCGATCTCGTCCAGCATGAGCGCTTTCACGTTCTTCTCCTGCTCGAGGACTTCGGGTTCTATCTTTATGGTGTGCGCCCCTTTGCGTCCCGCGACAGCGATCACACCCTCGAAGAAGGCACGAACGGCTTCCTCGTCTTCCCAGGGCAGCCAGGGGCCCTTGGTACAGTACCAGAGGTCACCGGGGACGGGTGCCGTGTTGTAGGCGAGGAACTGTCCGAGCCCTACCACCTCACCATCCCTCTCGAGCACCAGACGGATGGGCCTCCAGCCCAAGCGCCGCTTGAACTCGCCCCACGCGTAGCTCTGCAGGACGTGACCGCCGCCCGGCGAAGCCCGGAGCCAGCCGTCCCACTCGTCCCGCGTGACGCCTCGGGCCTCCCTTACAGTGTAGGAGGTGGTAGCTCGCGTGGGTCGCAGGCTTACGACTAACCCCCTACCTGAGGACGCCGGGTTCTTGTCCCACCGTCGACAGCGCGTCTTGTCCCTTGAGCACGTCTTCAGGCTTGCCCAGAGGCCGCAAGAGGCGCGCCTCGCCCTGCCAGAGCAGCACCTCCGCTGGCGTAGGATGGCTCAGGAAGCCCAAATTGCTGGCGCTGTAACCGTACGCCCCGCTGTAGAACACCCCTATAAGGTCCCCGGCCTCTGGCTCCACCAGGGGGATGTTGGTGCCGAACACGTCGAGCGGCGTGCAGCAAGGACCCGCCACCGCCACGCCCTCTTCGCCCGTACCCGCTCCCACGCGGCTCAGGTTCGAGAGCGGGTAGGACTTGCGGAAGACCTGCCCCATGTTCCCCGTCGCGGTTAGGTGGTGGTTCATGCCGCCGTCGGTGACGGCGAATGTCTTCCCCCTCATTCGCTTCACGTCCACCACCCGCATCACGTACAAACCCGCGTCCGCCACCAAGTAGCGGCCCAGCTCGAAGAGGAACCGGCAGCCGGAGAGGAGCGGGTCGGAGCGGTAGGGCGAAAGGAGCTGCCTGAAGCCCTCCCCGAAACTCTCCAGGTCGAACTCGGCCATCTTCTCGAAGTAAGGCACCCCGAAGCCGCCCCCGAAGTCGATCATCTCTAGGGGTTGTCCGGCAACGTCCGCGGCTTCGAAGGCTATCTCGACGATGTTGCGACAGTGCTCCAGGAGCGGCTCTACCTCGAACACCTGGGTCGCGGTGTACACGTGGATGCCACGCAAGATGAGCTGTTCTAGCGAGAGCGTCTGCCTCACCGCCTCGGCGAGGTCGTCCTGGTCGATACCGAACTGTCCGACCGTGCCACCCATTCGCATCTGCGAGCCCATGAGCTGCGCGGCAGGATTGATCCTCAAGCCCACCCCGATCCTGCGCCCCTTTCGCTCCGCAATCGAGGCGAGGCGGTCGATCTCGTTCAATGACTCCACGTTGACCGCGAAGATCCCCTCCTCGATAGACCTTCTTAGCTCGTCGTCGGTCTTGGCGGGCCCGGCGAAGACGATGTCCTCCGGCTCGAACCCCGCGGCCCGCGCCACGACCAGCTCGCCAGACGAGGCGACCTCGGCACCGACCTCTCGCTGGCTGGCTATAAGCTGGCACACAGCGAGGTTGGGGTTGGCCTTGAGGGAGAAGGCTACCTCCGTGCCCATGGCCTCTCGGACGCGGCGGACCCTGTCCACGATCATCTCCCCATTGTAGAGGTAGAAGGGCGTACCATACTCCGCCGCTATGCGCGAGATCGGCACCCCCCCAGGATAGAACTCGCCGTTCTTGTACCCGCCGAAGCGCTCGGCTAGGGCGTGAGCCTTATCTACTTGCGAAAGCATTGCTTAACCCTTTGCGGTCGATCTTGCCGGAACCTGTCTTCGGCAACTCGTGCTGGACGAATATCTCTCTTGGCACCATGTACGGTGGCCCGTTCTTTACGACGTACTCCCGGATCGTCTCTAAGGAGCTCTCGTCCTCGCCGTCTTTGAGGGACACCACCGCGTAAACGTGGTGCCCGACCTCCGGGTCTTCGACCCCGAAGGCGCACGCTTCTCGCACCGCCCCCGAGCCCACCAGGAGGCTCTCCACCTCCTCCGGGCTCAGGCGGTAGCCTTGCGTCTTGATCATCGCGTCCTCGCGCCCGATGAAGTATAGGAAGCCCTCCTCGTCGCGCCGCACGAGGTCGCCAGAGTAGACTACCCTCTCCACGTCCAGAAGCTCCGGCGGTGCCACGGGGTTTGTACGGTACGCCCTACGCGTCGCCTCCTCCTTGCCCCAGTAGCCCATCGCCACTGTAGGTCCTCGGTGGACCAACTCGCCAACCTCGCCGGGGGCGCACTCCTGGCCGTCCTTGTTTATCACCAGGATCTCTGTGTCCGGGATAGCCTTGCCGATGCAGGTCGATCCCCGCTCGACCTCCTCGGGCGGCAGGTACGTGGAACGGAACGCCTCGGTTAGACCGTACATTAAGTAGATCTTGGTGCCCGCAGGCTCCAAAAGACGCCTGAGCTCGTCCAGGTTCGCCTGGGGGATCCGACCGCCGGTGTTGGCGATGTAGCGCAGGTCATCGAGCGGCTCCTCCTCGATGGACTTCGCGCTGCGCAAGAGGAGCGCCCACAGCGGCGGCACCCCGGTGAGACCCGTGATCCTGTGTCGCCTGAGCCCCCTGATCAGGTCCCCCGGCAGCCGCGAACGCTGCAACACCAGCGTCGCCCCCACCCTAAGCGCGGTGGTGAACTGGCTCATCCCGGCGTCGAAGTTCAGCGGCAGCGCAGAGAGGATGCGGTCTTCTTTAGTGTTGTTCAGGTACGTCGAGACGATCTGGGCCCCCGCCACGATGTTGCGCTGGCTGGTCGCAACGCCTTTGGGCATCCCTGTGGAGCCCGAGGTATACAGGATCGTCCCCAGGTCCACCTCCGAGACCTGCCTCGTCTCTTTGGGGTCGTCGCCCGAGCCGAGCACTTCCGCGAGGTTCGCAAGGCTCCCGGCGGCCTCCTCGCGCGGAGGGTCGCCTTTGTAGAAGGCCGTCCCCGAGAGTGTCCCCGCCTCCAGCTCGTCGAGCCTGGCGGAATCCCCGATCACGACGCGCACGTCGCAATCTTGCGCTATGTACGCGACCTGCGGTCGCTTGAAGAGGGGGTTTATGTTCACGTAGGCGGCGCCGGCCTGGGAGGCAGCGAGCATCGCCACTATGGCCTCCCAAGACTTCTCCATGTAGACGCCTACGCGATCCCCCTTCTTGACCCCCGCCTCCCCTAGCGCGGCACACAAAGCGTTGCTCTGGCGGTCCAGGTCCCCGTAGGTGTACTCGGTATTACCGTCGACGATCGCTACTCCGTCAGGGTCGCGCTCCACGGAGTTATCGAGCAAGTCGTGCAGGGTGAATTCCGGGCGCACGCTCACCCCGTCTTGCTCGACACCAGCTCGGCGATGGACCTGATGGACCCGAAGGTCTCCTCGTTCAGCTCCTCGTCCTCGACTACGATGCCGAACCTGTCCTCCATGAACATGACCAGCTCCACCGTCTGCAGCGACGTCAGGACGCCGTTCTCGATCAGGAGCTCGTCGTCGGGGACGTCACGCCCCCCCGTCACGTTCTCCCGGAGCCACCCGCGTATCTCGGCGGAGGCGTTCTCAGTATCTATCTCCATACTCGGTACCTCCTAATCTAACTTAGCCTGACCCAGAAGGTCGCTTCCCCGTCGCCGATGTTGTACGACCAGTTGCCGATATCACGGGCCGTCTTGTGCAGGCCTGGGTCCTTGAACTTGAACAGCAGCTTGTTGCGCCTCCCTTTGCGGGGGAAGAAGCCCATGTGCAGCAAATCGCTTGATCGGGGCGAGGTGGGCGACTCGAGGAACCTGTACCTGACAAGGGGCACCCCCGCCCGCCGGAAGAAACGGACCACCTCCGGGAGCAGGGCCCGCGCCACGTCGTGGCGCCCCGGGAGCGTCACGAAATCGAGTATGTAAGCGTCCCGTAGGCCGTCGAAGAAGCCTGGTATGGTCACCCCGAGCACGGTGTAACCGAGGAGGCTCTCCCCCTCCTTCACGCCTAGGATCGCCACCGGGTACTGAGGAGAACCGGGGCCGTAACGCCAGCGCAAGAACGCCGAGTCCTTCTCCACCATGCAGGGCACCTGAGAGGAGATCTTCTCGAACAACTCGTCGAAAGACTCGTCGAAATCCTCCAGCTTCTCGACCTTCAGTTTGCCCCCGAAGGCGCTACCGAGCGCTTCATCGGCCAGGTAGAGCCCCCCGTTCAGGAGCCTTTTTAGCGGCGCGGGGATCGGCGCGCGCGGACGCGTCGGTACCCAGACACGGTCCTCGAGATCCGCTGCTTCTTCCCGGGACAGGTCCGCGTACGCGAGAGGCCATATGGGCTCCCGCTCCCGAAGGCCGAGCAGCCTCTTCACCGGCTCGGGGAGCGGCGGCGCCGGGAGCCTCGAGACGTTCAAGAGTTTCGCCATGTACTGCATCTCCCCCGCCTCTTCGGCCCCCAGCCGCGTCTCGACCGCTATGACCGACGGCAGCATGTCGATCGACACGCAGTTCTGGACGGTGCGGAAGAACTTTCGCATCAGCAAGAGGGCGTAGAAGCCGTATTGGGGGAGCACCTGGTAGTCCGCGGGCGAGTGGGCGACGACCCGCCGGCCGCCTATCCGGTAGCGCTGCGGCGTCGCCGCCAGGTGGCCCACTACCTCCTCTTCTTGGGTGACCAGCACCCAGCGGTGTAACTCCTCGTCCGCCAGCGGGTGCCTCTCTATCCAGCGCCACAGGGAATGGTGCCAATCCGGGTCGTGGGAGTCTTGCGAGACGGGGTACACGAGGCTGCGCAGCTTGTCGATGCCCGCGAGATCCGCACTCTCGGCTGGCCGGACCGATAACTTCATAACGATACGGCCGCTACCTTTTTCGGCCGCCACTCCCATTCCACTTCCTCTCTTCCTCCTTCGTCGCGGCGCAAAGCTTTCCACTCCGCAGGATTTGCCGTGCAGGTTGGGTCCAACGCCAGAGTGTAAAGGAGCAACCCTGCAAAGTCCAAGCGTCGGCGGCCATCGGACAGGAGATACACTGGGACGGTGGCGGAGCCTAAAGCGCGGCGTCAAGGCAAATCCTTAGCTTTACGTGCTAGGATATCCCCCCGTGATGAAAGGTTTCAAACGCTGGTTGCGAGGGGGTCTGGCCACGGTGCGGACCTGTTGCGCGTGAACCTGCTGCGTAGCGATCGCCGTTCCCGGCGTAGCGATCGCCGTTCCCGGCGGGTGTTCGGGGATCGGGTCCGACGCCGGCGCCGCTTTCTGCGCGCGCTCATGGTCCTGCTGGCGTTCCTGGTGGGCATCGTGGGCGTCTGGTATACCTCGGGCGGCGAGTTGAACCTCCCCGAGCTGTCCAAAACAAAGGCCCCACCCAAAGGAGAGGAGGCACAGTCTGATCCGGTGCCCCCCGACGGGGAAGCCGGCCCGGAGCCCGTTCCAGAGCAGACAGAAGAGACGCCGGCTGCCGTAGCTTACGGGGCCGTGGCCCCCGAGCTTCCGGGGGTAGGCCCCGAGGACGTTCAGGGCGTCTACCAGAGCAAGCTCGACCCCTCGTGGGCCTCGGTGAGGATCGAGTTGCCTGAGGAGGAGAGGGGGACCTACGTCCTCTTTCTCCAGCGAGCGGACGACTCGTGGGAGGCCCGAAGGTCGATCCGCGCCGACGAGCCGGAGCACCCCGAGTACGAGAGGAGCGTGCTGGACGGGGTGCCCAAGGACCTCGTGGGTTCCCTCTACCCCCAGAGCATGGCCGCCGCCGAACCCTCGGGGCTCTTGATGGAGCCCGTAGAGGCCGGGAGCCTGCCCTCCGTCGAGGCGGCCGAGGTCCCGACGGCGGAAGCGAGCCTCGACGAGGTGCCCGAGGACGAGCGCGAGCGGGTTGACGAGGGGCTCGAAGAAGCGCGGCAGGCGATCGAGGACTACGGGAACGAACGCGAGGGCGTCGCCGGGGTGTACGCACAGGACCTGAAAGGTGGCTACGGTTACGGGGTACACCCGGACGAGGTGTTCTTCAGCGCCTCGGTCATCAAGGTGCCGATCATGGTGGCCGTCTACCGCAAGATGGATGAGGGTGCGTTCTCCTCGCGGGACATGTTCGAGACCAAACCCGAGGACTGGGCGGGCGGGGCCGGATGGTTGCAGTGGGAGGAGGCCGGGACGGAGCACACCGTAGAGGACTACCTGTGGATGATGATGACCCAGTCGGACAATGTGGCTGCCAACGCACTTATGCGCGTTGTGGGAGGACCCGAGTACGTCAACCAGGTCTCCGCCTCCCTGGGAGCCACCGACACGGTGATCCGCCAGAAGGTGACCAGCGAGCGGGCCGCCGTCCCGTCTTTAGATAATCAGACCACGCCCCGTGACATGGCGGCTATCCTGGGCGCTGTCGCCGCCGGGCGGGCCGCGAGCCCCGAGAGCTGCGAGGACATAGTGAAACTCATGCGCCAAAACGCCCTGGAGTCGGGGTTGCAGTCTGGTCTCCCCGAGGGCACCGAGGTAGCCTACAAGGGGGGTTGGCTCTATAAGGTCTACGACGAGGCCGGGTTCGTCTGGCACGAAGACCGCCCGTACGTGGTGGCGATCTTCAGCAAACATGGTACGGAAGATCCCAAAGAAGGCAAGGTCCTCCTAGAGAGGATCTCCGCGGCCGTCTGGCAAGCCCAGGACGGCTTGCAGAGCTCTAAGGATGTGGAAAACTCCGAGGAGATTTCCGAAGACGCGGAGGTCTTGGACGATCCGGGATCTTCTGAAGAGTAACCCTTAGCTCAACCTTCCCCTTTTACCCGTCGCCTGAGCAGGGCGAAGACGGACTTTAACTCCTCCGCCCCGAGCAGATACGCCGTACCGAGGTAGGCCGCAAGGGAAGCGCTTCCGACGACGGCGAGGATGACCGCCCGCTCCAGGAACCCAGAGCCGGTCCCAAGGAGCACCGTTCCGCCCTCAGCGACGGCGTACATGACGGCGCCGGCGGCAAGGATCCTGGCCCCGGAGCGCAAGAGGCGTCGGCCACCCAGGCGGCCTATCTCCCTCCTCATCGCCACGAGGCCGAAGAGGGCGAAGACGGCGCTGACCATCGAATACGCGAGCGCCACCCCGATCACCCCGGTTACGCGCGAGAGGCCGTAGGCGAGGGTCACGTAGAGCACGAAGAGCCCGACGTTCAGGAGGGCGGGGATCTTCGTGTTCTGCCGCGAGTAGAACGCCCGCACCAAAAGGAAGTACGCCGCGAAGGCTAGGAGCCCCACCGAGTAGGCGATGAGGAGGCTCGCTACGATCTGCGTATCCTGGGTATCGAAGTCCCCGCGCTCGTAGAGCAGCCCGATGGTGGGTGTCGCAAGGGCGACGAGGCCGACGGTGGACGGGACCATGATGAAGGCCATCGTCCTGAGGCCGAAGGAGAGGGTGTCCCGGTAGCCCTCGGCGTCGCGGCGGGCGTACCTCTCGGAGAGCTCGGGCATGAGGGCGGTCTCCAACGCGATGATGAAGATCCCGTAGGGGAGCGAGAAGACCACGAAGGCGTACCCGAGCTCCGACGCGGCGTTGAACGAGGTGCCGAGCTTGTAGACGACGTACTGGACGCCGGTCTGCGCCGCCACGAAGACTAGCATGGGCCCCGCGAGCCTGAGCGCGGGGAGGAGCGCCGAGTGGCCGAAGACCGGGCGCAACCTGTAGCCGAGGCGGTACATAGGCGGGAGCAGCGCCAGCGACATCACCGCGACGCCGAAGGTGGTAGCGGCGAGTAGGTAGACGGCGGCCTCAGGGTACCCCGGGGCGAGCAGGGCGTAGCCCAAGAAGCAAGCTATGGCGACCAGGTTGTTCAGAACCGGGACGAAGGTCGGTAGAAAGAAGCGCCTGTGGGCGTTCAGAACACCGGTGCCGATGGTGCCGATGCCGTAGAAGAAGACGTGGAGCATGAAGAAACGGAAGAGGAAGACTGCGAGGTCGAAGGTCTCCTGCGCGTCCTCCGAAGAGAGGTCCTGTGAGCCCGCCCAGTTCGTCGAGAGGTTCACCAGTGGTTCGGCGAAGATGATCCCAAGGATCGCCAAGACGGCGAGAAACGGCAGGATCAGGGTGAGGAGGGCGTTGGTGAGGCGCCTGGCGTCCTCTTCGCCGTGGATGGTCATGCGGTCGACGAGGAGCGGGACGAAGATAGACCAGAGGATGCCGCCCATGAAGAGGTCGTAGATCAGGGTCGGCAGGCCGCTGGAGACGGTGTAGGCCTGCGCCGCCACCCCGGTCCCGAGGACGGCCGCCATCACCGTCGTCCGCAGGAAGCCCGTCAGCCGCGAGAGGGCGGTCGCTATTGAGGTGGAGAGCACCGCCCGCAAGATGACCGTCATACTGGAGATACTACAGCGTTTTTCGCGGCGGTCTAGTCCCGAACGTGCAAACCGCTATCGGGCACCCGTCCTCGGCCTTTCTTTCTTCAGAAGCTCAGTGAGTTCGTCGGCGGGGAGCGGGCGGCTGAGAAGGAAGCCCTGTGCCAGGTCGCATCCTCGGGCGCGCAGGAAGGCATCTGTTCCTCGGTCTCCACGTCCTTGGCGACTACCTCGATCCGCAGGTTGCGGGTCAGACCGAGCATGGCGGTGGTGGGCGTCGCTCTGTCGGGGTCGCGACGTCCCGGACGAAGGACTGATCTATCTTGAGCAGGTCGATCGAGAGGGTCTTCAGGCGATGGAGCGAGGAGTAGCCGCTCCACGGTATTCGCCTTCTTCCCTCCATCTGGCGCCCCACAGTCCCTGCACCGGAGAACGTACGCGTAAGGATTAGGGCTCCGACGCTTCCCATCTAGCACCTACTTAAGCTGTCACGTAAGGAAGTTGATCGTCGTCCGGGGGTAGCCGACGTGTCGAGGTCTGCTCCGCCAGTTTTTCTTGCGTACGCAAGATACGATCTTAGGTACAGGATGTTTCAGAGAGCGAAGGGTGGACATGACGAAGATCGGGGCGACGTTGGCGGTAGCGGGGGCGGTCGGCGGGCTTGCGGCGTTGAATCGGAGGCTCGCGAAGGTCGGGGAGCCAGCCCGCATCGGCGGCGAGGAGCAGCGCTACCCCTGGCGGGGTTGGAGGCTGGCGTACCAGGTGGCGGGAGATCCCGGCGCGCAGCCGCTCTTGCTTGTGCACGGCGTCTACGCGGGGGCGTCCTCATACGAGTTCCGGAAAAATTTCCGGGAGTTGGCGAGAGATTTCCGGGTTTACGCCCTGGATCTCCTGGGATGCGGCCTCTCGGAGAGGCCGCGCCGCTCTTACGGGCCCGAAGACGTCGCTGCGCAGGTCGCGGACTTCGCACGGGAGAAGATCGGGGCCCCAACACATCTTGTCTCCAGCTCGCTCTCGGCGGCGCTTATCGTGCCCGCGGCCATCCGGAGCCCGCGGCTCTTCGAGAGGCTGGTCTTGATCTGCCCCACCGGCCTCGGAAGCCTGGATCGGGCCTCCGGGCGCTTGGGCGACGCCGTATACAAAGCGTTCTACGCGCCCGTTCTCGGTAGCGCCCTCTACAACGCCATCGTCTCCCGGCGAGGTATTCGCTACTACCTCGACAACATGGCCTACCACGACCCGAAGTTCGTCACGGACGAGCTGGTCGAGGACTACTACCGCACGAGCCACCAGCCGGGAGCGAAACACTTCCCAGCGGCTTTCGTCTCCGGCAAGCTCAACCTTGGGATCTCGTACCTCTTCCCGCGAGTTCCCCACAAGACCCTCGTCGCCTGGGGCCAGGAAGCGAGGTCCACGCCGGTCTCACAGGCACAGGGGTTTATCCAAAGGAATCCCCGGGCGGAGCTAAAAGTCTTCAGGGACGCCGCCCTCCTGCCCCACGACGAACGGGCAGAGACCTTCAACGAGGAGTCAAAGAGGTTCCTCCTCGGGGGGAAGAAGACCGCACCCTAGGGGCGCTGCCCATTCTGAACCGGCGGCAGCGGCTCGCGGTTTGTGCGGGAGGCCAGGATCGCCAGGGTATCCGTCACCAGGAACGCCGCCGTATAGTTCCAAAGCACCGTAGGCGATCCCTCCGAGGTAGGCAGCCATAGAGCCCCGCCGACCTGCTGCCAGAAGAAGTAGGAGCGAAGACCGCGCCGATGTGCAACCTGCCGAGCTTATCGGCGGCGAGGGCGACCGTCGGGGGGACTGTGGCGATGTAGTCGAGACCGAAGAAGACCGCGAAGATGGAGAGCCCCGCGAAGTAAGTGACGAACGGCAGGAGCAGCAGCGAGAGGCCGCGCAAGGAGTAGTAGACTGCGAGCAGCTTCCGGGGGTCGTAGCGATCCGTGAGTCGGCCAGAAGCAATAGTACCGACGAAAGACCGCCCGCCCCTCCTCGGCCTCGACAGGACCGAAACCCATGAGCTCCGCTTGCAGTGCTGTGGGCTGCTCTCCTCGCATGTTGGCCCGCAGGTATTCAAGCCCACTCATCTCTTTGGCAGCTTTTGCCCGCTAGCGGATCTTTCCAACCTACTGTGCGGGTCCTCTCGTTAGTCCTGCTCACCATGCATCGCTTCTCTCTATTCCTCGAGACTGAGCTACGGACTTCAGGTGGTCTTTGAGGTGGCCCACCGCTCTCCTCATGTGCGCCGGATCGTCGTACAGCCTGCTCAACATTACCGCGCCCTCCAGCGTCGCCACGACCACGCTCGCCGTCTCCTGGGGATCGGTGCCCGGCTTGAGCTCACCGGTTTGCACGCCTTCTTTGGTGATGCTGCCGACGAGTCGGAGCCACCCGTTCATTGCTTCTCTGGCCCTCTCTTTGAGCTCCGAGTGGGCGTCGTCGGACTCCACAGCGGTGTTGAGCACAACGCAACCGCCAGCGACGGGCGGATCATCGACCAGGCCGCCCAACACCTCCACTACGGCGAAAAGGCGCTCTAGGGCCCCCTCCCGACCTTCGAACGCCGAACTAAATCGCTCTTGCATAAGGGCCGTCGCGTAGTCGAAGGCTTCTAGGGCCAGCTCCTCCTTGCTCGCGAAGTGGTTGTAGATGCCGCCCTTCTCGAACCCTGTCTCCCGTACGAGATCGTTCATCGAGGAGCCAAAATATCCCTTCGTGTTGAAGACCCTGGCGGCCTTCTCGACGATGGCGCGGCGCGTACGTTCGCCCTTCTTCATCGCTCGGCATCTACCACCGCGAGGCGGCAACGGGAGACGCACACGGGTTTGTCGTCCTCGTCGTGTATCCACACCTCCCAGACCTGGTTCGTGCGTCCCACCTGGATCGGGTTCCCAACCGCGGTCAGAGTGCCCGATCTTTTAGGCCTCAAGTGGCTGGCGTTGATCTCCGACCCGAACGCCACCTTCCCCGGCGGGCAGTTGATCCAGGCTCCAGTGGTCGCCACGGTCTCGGCCAGAACCACGCTGGCCCCGCCGTGCAGATACCCGAGCGGCTGGACGTGGCGTGCATCGACCGGCATCCTCATCACCACTCTCTCGGGCTCTGTTTCCACGTACTCTATCCCGAGGTCCTTGACCAAACTGTCCTTCTCCTTCAAGGAACCCAGATCGACCGAGCTCATCCCTCGCCCTTTCTATGTTCGTCCACCATCGCTCCCAATTTACCCGTTTCGCTTTAGTACAAACAAACCGGTCGGTTTTAGAGTACATTAATTTTCGGGTACTCGGGCAGGTGACAGAATGGCAGAGGGCATAGATGGCGGAACGAAGAGGTTGGTCTTGGCGGCGAGTTATTCGGGGATCGTCCTGGCGGT